>QNFO01000212.1 GCA_003646355.1 Gammaproteobacteria bacterium | reverse complement strand
TGATCAGTGAAGGTTTTACGCCCAACACGCAAGTAACCGGGGCTGGTGTCAATCACGGTGCCAGGGTGATACTTGCCGCTCTCTAGCGCCGCCACCATGGTTAGGGGCTTCATCACCGAACCCGGCTCAAGCAAATCGGTGACTGCGCGATTACGTGTACTGCCTGATTTCAGTCGCGAGCGGTCATTGGGGTTAAAGGAAGGCTGATTCACCATCGCCAGCACTTCGCCGGTCTGCACATCGAGCACCACGACCGAACCCGACTTGGCACGAAACTGCTTCATCGCCGCTTTCAATTCGCGATAGGCGATGTACTGCAAACGCAGGTCGATACTCAGGGCCAAATTGCTGCCGGGCTTCTCGCTCTCGATCAGCTGCAATTCTTTGATCACCTGACCCTTGCGATCTTTCAGCACCCGCTTGCTGCCGGTAGCGCCGTAGAGCCAGTCGTCAAAGGCCAGCTCCATGCCCTCCTGCCCACGATCGTCGATGCCGGTAAAGCCGACGAGATGCGCCGCCACTTCACCCGCCGGGTAATAGCGTTTGTATTCCTGGCGTTTAAAAATACCGACGATGTCGAGATCGAGCACCGCTTGTGCCTGAGGCGGCGTCAACTGGCGCGCCAGATACATAAACTCTTTATTGCGGTAGCGATTGATACGCTTTTTCAGATCGCCAACGCGCAGTTTTAAACGCCGCGCCAGCATGGCCAGCTTATCGCCATCCAACTCAAGCAACTGGGGGTTGGCGCAAATAGAAACGACCGGCGTGCTGATCGCCAGCGGCTCACCACGGCGGTCAGTAATGACACCGCGATAAGCGGGAATAGCCACCGTGCGCAGGGTGCGGTTATTACCCTGACTCTGTAAAAACTCAAAACCCTGATGCACATCGGGCAAGACCTGCAAACCAGCAACGTGACTCAAGGCCAATACACCCAGTGAAAACAAGGCGACTACCATCGTCCAGTAACGCCAGGGAGCAATACTGCGCACGCGCGCGCCCGAGCCGCGACGAACCGATACTCGGTCGCGATTTTTCGGACGCTGCTTGTCTGCGCTTTTGCCCACTATTTCACCAATGTTATTGGGTCAGTTTTTTTAATTGCCCGTCAGGGTTTAACCCGGATAATTTCATCCAGAGCTGGTACCTGCATATCCAGCCTGCCGAGGGCTAATTGCTCCACCCGGTGTAGCGATGCCTGGGCACTCGCCTCGAGTAAATTTTGCCCCCGAGCGATTTCCAGACGATTTTTCTCCTGCTGTAACTGCGCCAGCTCGCCGTATAACAAACGGCACTGGTGGCTGACATAAACCACGCCAAGCCCGCTGAGCAACACCGCCATCCAACTAATCAACAAGCACCCGCTCAAACGACTGAGGCGCGGTAAGCTTGCTGTCACTACCATCTCAAACTACCTTCTCGGCAACGCGCATGACCGCGCTGCGCGAGCGAGGGTTCTCTTCAACCTCTTCGGCGCTGGCCTTTAAGGCTTTGCCGACATTACGCAAACGACGAATAATCTGATCTTCTGGAATCGCCAGGCCACGCGGTATCATTGGGTTGGTGTGGCCGCGAATAAAGCGCTTTACGATACGGTCTTCCAGTGAGTGAAAACTGATTACTACCAGCCGGCCATCAACGGCGAGCAAGTCGATGACGCAATCGAGCAATGAGCGCAGGTCATCCAGCTCGCGGTTCAAAAAGATGCGGATCGCCTGAAAAGCTCGGGTCGCAGGGTGCTTGCCCTTTTCCCACGCCGGGTTGGCAGCGGCGACAATGTCAGCCAGCTCACCGGTACGGGTAATGGGTTTTTCTTCGCGCGCCTCAACAATGGCTTTCGCCATGCGGCGGGCGAATTTTTCCTCACCGTATTCTTTAATCACGCCGGCAATTTCGGCTTCACCGGCAACGGCAATCCACTGGGCGGCACTTAAACCACGGGTGGTATCCATGCGCATATCGAGGGGGCCGTCACGCATAAAACTGAAGCCGCGCTCGGCATCATCCAACTGGGGCGACGACACACCGAGATCGAGCAAGACGCCACTGACTTTGCCGGCCTGCCCGCGCTCACGCAGCAGGCTTTCAAGATCGGCGAAAGAGGCCTGTACCATTTCAAAGCGCGTGTCATCAGCAAATAATTCACGACCTACGACGCAGGCCTCGGTATCTTTATCAATCGCCAGCAAATGCCCTTCGCTTGATAAGCGTTCGAGCACCAGGCCAGCATGTCCGCCGCGACCGAAGGTGCCGTCAACGTAGTAGCCATCGTCGGGGCCGAGCAGGGCATCGACGGCCCCGTCTAACAGCACGGTGATATGGGCTTTTTTAGCAGCTGGCATCAGGCGGCCACCCTCACAATGACAATGATTGAATTTCTTCGGGAATATCCAAACCACTGGCTACTTCATTTAGCCAGGCTTTACGATTACTATTCCAACTCTCCGTATCCCACAGCTCGAGCCGATGACTTTGACCGACCAGCGTGACCTTCTTGTCCAGCTTTGCGTATTCGCGCAATTCCTGGGGGATCAACACGCGACCACTGCCGTCCAGATCCAGATCACGGGCATTGCCGATCAGCAAGTGCTGCAGACGGCGGGTATCTTTATTAAAGGTCGACATGCGGGCGATTTTGACTTCCATCTCTTCCCACTCGGGGCGTGGGTAAATAAACAAGCAGGTATCGGTAATACTAATCGTCGCGACAAGACTGCCGTCGAACTCGGACATCAAGGCGTCACGGTACCGCGCGGGAATAGCCATCCGCCCTTTGGTATCCATGTTGATTTCGTTGCTGCCTCGAAACACCACAAACTCTCACGATTATTATTGAAAGAGCCACTTTGGCCCACTTCTCCCCACAATTCGACACTATAGACTCGAGACAGTTAAAGTCAATACTCGACAAAGGGCAAACATGCACGAAAATGCTGACATTTCCCGCGAACTTACAGGGAAAAGCCCATGAAGTACGCGAAGACAAGGCGGATAAGCAAGAGAAAACAGGGTGATAAAAACAGAACTTAAAGTAACACTTTAAGTAAGAGATTGATTTGATCTATTAATAGCAATTGTTAAGAACATTAACCCCGAGAAATACCCCATGTTAAATAGGATATTCCTCTCACCAGGGCCACCACATACTTAATGCGCTATGCTCCCGCCAACCACTGTCATCATGGCGTATTTGCTTGAACCCAACATTGATTAGAAAAACCCACCGCTGGCTGGGCCTGATTGCCGCCATCCAGCTACTAATATGGACGGGGTCTGGCTTGTTCTTTTCACTAGTGCCCATTGACGATGTGCGCGGCGCCCACCTACTTCAACCCCCACCCGCATTGCGGCTGGAGCATGTCAGATTGATTTCGCCCAGTGCCCTGCTCGCTCAACACAAAGAACTCGCCATATTGAGTCTGGGCAAGATTCAACTCCAGCAGCGTTTATATACACCCATTTATATTGCCGAGCTCGATGACAACTGGCTGGTCTACCACGCTGAAACAGCAGAAAAGTTGGAACCACTGACGGAGACAGAGGCCCGCTCAATAGCCGGTAATAGCACTGAGCTTGCGATTCTTTCCGCAACATGGGTTGCTGAGGTCAGCCGGGACAGCGAGTATCGGGACGGCGAACTACCAGCCTGGAAAATGAAACTGAAAGGTGTTGATGAAGCCAACCTGTGGATAGGCGCCAACAGCGGCAAAGCCAGCACCATACGCACCAATACCTGGCGGCTTTACGACTTGCTTTGGAGCCTGCACATTATGGATTACGTCGACCGGGACAATTTTAATTCCTGGCTACTGCGGTCCTTTGCCCTGCTTGGCATGATCACCGTCATCTCTGGTG
>QNFO01000211.1 GCA_003646355.1 Gammaproteobacteria bacterium | reverse complement strand
GAACTGGGTTTGCCGGTGGTAAAGAAAACCCCCAAGGGAGCGCCTTCAACAGCTGAGGCCGTGCTGGCGGAGCTCGCCCTCGACTATCCACTGCCGAAAATTATTCTCGAACACCGCAGCCTTAGCAAATTAAAGTCGACCTATACCGACAAACTGCCGACGATGATTGACCCCGACACCGGGCGCATTCACACCTCTTATCACCAAGCCGTGACGGCAACGGGACGACTTTCGTCCTCCGATCCCAATCTGCAAAACATCCCTATACGCAGTGAAGAGGGCCGGCGCATTCGCCAGGCCTTTATCGCCCCCAAAGGCTACACACTGGTAGCGGCGGATTACTCGCAAATTGAACTGCGTATTATGGCCCACCTATCCGGCGACAAGGGCTTGCTGGATGCCTTCGCCCACGGTCTTGATGTGCATCGGGCCACGGCTGCCGAAGTGTTTGGCGTTGAACTCGCCGATGTCACCAGCGACCAGCGGCGCAATGCCAAGGCCATCAATTTTGGCTTGATCTACGGCATGTCTGCCTTTGGACTAGGACGACAGCTGAATATTGGGCGCAACCAGGCTCAGCAATACATCGACCTCTATTTCGAACGCTACCCCGGCGTGAAGGTTTATATGGAAACCATCAAATCCAGTGCCGCCGAAAAGGGCTATGTCGAAACTTTATATGGCCGCCGCCTCTACCTGCCACAGATCAATGCCCGTAACGGCATGCAACGCCAGGCCGCAGAGCGCACGGCCATCAACGCACCGATGCAGGGAACCGCCGCGGACATCATCAAGAAAGCAATGCTTGCGGTGGATCAGTGGTTACTGGACAAAGGCGGGGACAGCGGGGCAAAGATCATTATGCAGGTGCACGATGAACTGGTACTAGAGGTGCCAAATGGTGAACTGGATGACATTACCGCAGGTCTTAAGCAGCGCATGGAGGCTGCTGCCGAGCTGGCCATACCTTTAATTGTTGATATTGGTAGCGGCCAGAACTGGGATGAAGCCCATTAATACCGAAGCGTTCTAAAGAAAGGGGGAATCATAAATTTAAAAACTGAGAACTATTTAAATTCTCGGTGAACTTTAGCCTCTTAGCCCGGTCTTATCTCTTGCAAGTGACAAGCTCCTAGCTTTAATCATGGCCGGGGAAGCCACCCCCCTCTAGGTAACTCGGCCAGACACTTCAACCGGCGCTATGCGCCGGTTTTTTTTGCCCAATTTTTTGTACTGCCTGCTTCTTAGTACAAACACCGTATTAATCTCAACCCTAACGTTGCACAAGGCAATATCAAAAAGCCAGGTAGACTACTCTTCTGCCGGGGGGTCAATTAACCACGAACGCAAAACGCTCTCTAACTCCTCAATGCCACTACGCTTTAGCGCCGAAAACATCTGCACCGAAACCAGATCATCCAGGCCCTCTTCCTCCAGAACCTTACGCACCTGCAGCAAAGTACTTTTTGCCGGCCCTCTTTTAAGCTTATCGGCCTTGGTGAGCAATAAATGCACGGGCATACCGCAATCTGCCGACCAGGTCAGCATTTGCCAGTCATAATCCTGCAGGGGGTGGCGGATATCCATCAACAAAACCAGGCCCTTCAGTGACTGCCGGCCCTGCAGGTACTCGGCCAGGTTTTTATCCCAGCGGACCTTCATCGCCTTCGGCACCTTGGCGAAGCCATAGCCGGGCAAATCAACAATGCGCTTATCTTCTGTTAACGAAAACAGATTAATCAGCTGGGTGCGACCCGGTGTTTTACTGGTGCGCGCCAATTTGCCTTGCCGAGTCAAAGTATTGATAGCACTGGACTTACCGGCATTAGAGCGACCGGCAAATGCGACCTCGACACCGGTATCGGCAGGGCATTCTCTTAGGGTTGGGGCACTTTGTAAAAAGGCCGCCTGGGTAAAGCTTAAAGGAGTACTCATAGCCGCGTAGTATAACGCTTAATTTTAGGTCGCATGTTGGTATATAATGCCGCGCTAAGTTTACGGCACTCTTGCCATCAATTATTGCCATCCACCTGCCCACGGAATATCAGATGAAAATATGCTTGCAAGCACTGATACTAATCACTGCATCATTGTCATTAACTCAAGCTGCCTTCGCGCAAGGCGATGCCGCTGCTGGCAAGGATAAAGCAGCAGCCTGTGCAGGCTGTCATGGCGCCGATGGCAACAGCTACCCTGGCATGGGCAAGTTCCCCAAATTAGCGGGCCTGGGTGAGAAATACCTCGACAAGCAAATAAGCGATATCAAAAGTGGCGAACGCACCGTTGCTGCCATGACCGGCATGCTCAATGCGCTATCTGAGCAGGACATTGCCGATGTTGCCGCTTACTACAATACGCAAACTCGCACCCTCGACGGCTCGAAAGATGATGCAAAAATTCTCGAGCGTGGTGAAAACCTCTATCGGGCAGGCAACCTTGAAACAGGTGTTCCCGCCTGCACTGGCTGCCACTCACCCGCCGGTAACGGCAACAGCCCTGCTGGCTACCCCGCACTGGGCGGGCAGTCAGCTGAGTATATTGCCAGCCAATTGAGGGCTTTTCGTACTGCAGCACACGACGCTGAAGACCCCGCCGGACGCAGTAACGACGAAGGTAGCGTGATGCGTGGCGTTTCTGCTCACATGAGCGAGCAAGAAATTGTCGCTGTCGCTAACTATATTGCAGGTCTTCATCAATAAGACTTAAGCAAGGCACAATAAAAAAGGCGGCTTCGGTCGCCTTTTTTATTGTGCGTATCATTTCCAGCTCGAACTCATTAAAGCAAAACCGAGCCCAAGCATTCTACTTGTTGCACACAGCCCGGGAACCTGAATAATAGACGCTGTCTATTATTCAGTACCATTTCCACCCACATCACTGAGAATTAGCTCTATGACTTACCGACTCAAACACTTGGCCCTGTTCTGCCTACTTCTGCCCCTGGCACTTAATATTACTAATGCCTCTGCCGCCAACGACGGCCGATACACCGCAGGCACCCACTACGAAGTACTAAAAACCCCAGTTCGCACCAGCGACCCCAAACGTATCGAGGTCGCGGAAGTGTTCTGGTATGGCTGTAGCCACTGTTTTACTTTTGAACCCATGGTCAGCACTTGGGCTAGCCAGCAGTCTGAAGACGTTAACTTTGTACACAGCCCCGCCATTTGGCACAAAAGTATGGAGCTACATGCCCGCGCTTACTACACAGCCAAAGCGCTCAAGGTATTAGACCCCGTACATCAGGCTATATTTGAAGCAATGAATTTGAAGCGAAATAAGCTAGCCAGCAAAGAAGCCATCGGCAATGTCTTCGTTGCCCAGGGCGTTGATCTCGATAAATTCAATAAAGCCTTTGATTCCTTCGGCGTCGTCAGCGCCACCAAGCAAGCCGATGCCCGCCAGCGTAGCTACAATGTCAGAGGCACACCAGAGATGGTAGTCAACGGAAAGTATCGCATTAATGCCAAAATGGCTGGAGGGCAGGGAGGGATGCTTAAAGTTGCGGACTACTTGATTGGAATCGAAATGAAAGCAAGTGCAACTCAATAAGCCTATAAAATAAAACCACCGGTGTTATTTCTCGAGCATGAGTACAAAGCAGAAATAACACCCTGAACAAGCATTCGCTTCTAGCTATTAAATACACCCCGAGAAGGCAGAACGCCTTCACTAAACTCAGGGTTTATGATGGAAAAAACATCACCCTTCCAGGCGGCTCAGATATAAAAAGAACTACGACCTAAATTTAACCGCGTAGCGTAAATCTCGGGGGCTTGCCCCCGAGTTGGATAGCTTACAATGGCGCTAGCTATTGTGGGGTATCCAGCTTATGGAACTGCGTCGAAATACGCATCATGTTTTTAGGTT
>QNFO01000210.1 GCA_003646355.1 Gammaproteobacteria bacterium | reverse complement strand
TGTCACGGCGCGGGTCGTCGTGGTTATACAGAGCGCCAACCACGGTGGAAATATTGGCTTTGAGAAAGCCGACCCCGCAGATAATAAAGGCGAGGGAGAGATAAAATATTTGCAGGTAGAAGGGGTCGCGGCTGATTTCGTTGACAGAATTGACAGCTATAGGCCCCTCAATGGCCATGCCTAAATGTCCTAAAACCAATAAGATAGCACCAAAAGTTACTGCTTTACGTGAGCCTAAATAGCGATCTGCCAGTACGCCGCCAATAACGGGTGTGACATAGACTAGCGCCGAATAGGCACCGTAAATAAGATAGGCCTTTTCATCGCTAAACAGAAAGTGCTGGGTCAGATAAAAAATCAGCAGGGCACGCATGCCGTAGTAGGAAAAGCGCTCCCACATCTCGGTCATAAAGCAGACGTATAAGCCCTTCGGGTGGCCGAAAAAAGCGTTATCTGTTGTGGGGTTAGAAGGGGGCGTGGGGGACATACTGTGGTCCGAAGTATTTGATTTAAAGAGTGTGGCCAACGTGCAAAGCGTTAGCATATTAGCAGTGATAATTTGTCGGTAATAGCTGTTGCTAGGGCGGCTGTGGCTTGAGTGGGCTGGCTTACTGGTCTCTTTCTATAGAGGGGATGGCGTCAATGCGGTGGAGCCGCTAGAATGTCTGGCTTCGTTTACAAATTTAAAACTACAATTAGCTTACGAAAACATCATTTTTAATTAGGGGGAATACAATGCAATTTACCGGGACAGAGCGCTACGTAGCGACCAGTGATCTTCAAATGGCAGTTAACGCAGCTGTTACATTAGAGCGGCCGTTACTCATCAAGGGCGAGCCAGGCACAGGTAAAACCATGCTGGCAGAAGAGGTGGCAACTGCCCTCGGCATGCCGCTTATCTCTTGGCATATCAAGTCGACCACCAAGGCCCAGCAGGGCTTGTACGACTACGATGCGGTTTCGCGCCTGCGTGATTCCCAGTTGGGTAATGATGATGTTAACGACATCAATAATTACATCAGAAAGGGTAAGCTTTGGGAGGCCTTCACTGCCGACGAGCAAGTGGTCCTGCTGATTGATGAAATTGATAAAGCCGATATTGAATTCCCCAATGACTTGCTGCTCGAGCTCGATAAGATGGAATTCCACGTCTATGAAACCGGCGAGCGGGTTGTGGCCAAGCGTCGTCCCATCGTAATTATCACCAGTAACAATGAAAAAGAATTGCCCGATGCCTTCTTGCGCCGTTGCTTCTTCCACTTCATTAACTTCCCCAGCCGTGAAACCATGCAGGAAATTGTTGATGTTCACTACCCGAACATTACTAAAGACCTGGTTGATGAAGCCCTCGATATTTTCTTCGACGTGCGCAAAATTCCCGGCCTCAAAAAGAAGCCTTCTACCTCAGAGCTGGTCGACTGGTTGAAGCTGTTAATGTCGGATCAAATCCCCGATGGCATTCTCAAGCAGCGCGATCCCACCAAAGCCATTCCGCCTTTGTACGGTGCTTTGTTGAAGAATGAGCAAGACGTTCACCTGCTCGAGCGACTGGCCTTTATGACCCGAAGGGATGCCAAGTAATGTTACTCAACTTTTTTTTCGCACTGCGCAAGGGTGGCCTGCCGGTATCGATTAATGAGTTGCTGACCCTGCTAGAAACCCTGAAGCAGCGTATCGCTTTTGCGGATATGGAAGACTTCTACTATTTGTCCCGCGCCTGTTTGGTGAAGGATGAGCGCAATTACGATAAGTTCGATCGCGCTTTTTCCCTCTATTTTAAGGAGCTGGATACCCTTGAGGACTTTCTCGACGCACTGATCCCCGAAGATTGGTTGCGCTCGGAATTTGAAAAGTCCTTAACGGATGAAGAGAAAGCGGAGATCGAAAGTCTCGGCGGCCTCGAAAAGCTCATTGAAGCCTTTAAAGAGCGGCTCAAAGAGCAACAGGGTAAGCACGAAGGTGGCAACAAGTGGATCGGTACTGGGGGAACATCACCCTTTGGTAACGATGGTTTCAACCCAGAAGGTGTTCGCGTAGGCGGTGAGGGCAAGCAGAAAAAAGCTCTCAAAGTCTGGGAGAAGCGGGAGTTCAGTAATCTCGATGACTCTGTCGAACTGGGAACGCGCAATATTAAAGTCGCTCTGCGTCGCTTGCGTAAGTTTACGCGGGTGGGTGTAGAGGAAGAACTCGACCTCGATGACACTATTCGCTCGACTGCAAAGAATGCGGGTCTGCTCGATATTAAAATGGTGGCCGAAAAGAAAAACGCTGTAAAAGTGTTAATTTTCTTTGATGCCGGCGGCTCGATGGACCCCTACGTCAAGATTTGTGAAGAGTTGTTTTCCGCTGCTAAAACAGAGTTTAAGCATCTGGAATATTTTTATTTTCACAACATGCTTTATGACTTTGTATGGCGGGATAACTTTCGACGCTTTCAAGAAAAGACAGAAACCTATGATCTGCTGCGCACTTATGGCTCAGATTATAAAATCATTTTTGTTGGTGATGCCTCTATGTCGCCCTATGAAATAGAAAGCCCCGGCGGTAGCGTCGAGTACTACAACAAAGAGTCCGGTGCTGAGTGGCTGGAGCGTGTCACTGATTCCTGGGATCGGGTTGTTTGGTTAAACCCCGTTCGTGAGGATTATTGGGAGCACACCCCTTCAATTCAACGTGTTCGGCAACTGGTCGACAACCGCATGTTTCCTTTAACACTGGGTGGCCTTGAAGAGGGTATGGCGCTGCTAACTAAGTGATAGAGACTGTAAGTAAAGATGTAGATCAAACTGGCGTCGATGAAAAGACGCTGCGCAAAGCGATCCGCGGGTGCATGAACCGGGATCGCTTTCGCTTTTCTCGCCAACTGAAAAATATCGAGCAGCGTCGCCGTAAGGGTAAGTCCGTCGAGCGTGATTTGGCTCGACTGGCGACTCAGGCCCTGGCTTCCGAAGCCCTCGTCGCCAAACGCAGCCAGCTTGTTACCCCACTAAGTTTCCCCGAAGCCTTGCCGGTGAGTGCGCGGCGCGAAGAAATTCGTGACGCTATTGCCGCCAATCAACTGGTGATTATCGCCGGTGAAACCGGTTCGGGTAAAACTACTCAGCTGCCGAAAATATGTCTGGAGATGGGGCGGGGCATTAAGGGGCAAATTGGCCACACTCAGCCTCGACGCATTGCCGCACGCACCGTTGCCCAGCGCATCGCCGAAGAGGTCAATACGCCGCTGGGTGAGGTGGTGGGCTATCAGGTGCGTTTTCAGGATCACAGTAACGACAATACCCTGGTCAAATTAATGACCGATGGTATTTTGCTGGCTGAGATTCAGCACGATCGTTATCTTAATCGTTACGACACTCTGATTATTGATGAGGCCCATGAGCGCAGTCTGAATATTGATTTCCTGCTCGGCTATCTCAAACAGTTATTACCCAAGCGCCCCGATTTAAAAGTCATTATTACCTCGGCCACCATCGACGTTGAGCGCTTTTCGAAGCATTTTAATGATGCCCCGGTGATTGAGGTCTCCGGTCGTACCTGGCCCGTTGAAATTAATTACCGGCCCTTGCTGGAAGACGAAGAGCTGGCCAGTGGCATTGCCAATACCCTTGAAGAATTACTGCGTTTACCGCAACGGGGGGACGTGCTGGTGTTTCTCAGTGGCGAGCGGGAAATTCGTGAAGCGGCCAAAGAAATACGCCAGCGGGACTTCCCCCATCTTGATGTGCTACCGCTCTATGCCCGTTTGAGCCTTGCCGAGCAGACGAAAGTCTTTAAAGCCCATCGCGGGACTCGCGTGGTACTGGCGACCAATGTGGCCGAAACTTCTTTAACCGTGCCCGGTGTTCGCTATGTGATTGACAGTGGTTATGCGCGTGTTAGCCG
>QNFO01000209.1 GCA_003646355.1 Gammaproteobacteria bacterium | reverse complement strand
TCAATTTGACGTTCCACCTCCTGAACAATGGCGCGCTCCATAAAACGGAAGGAGTTGAGGTTTTTCGTTTCCGTGCGCGTACCCAGCTCTTCACCTTTTTTGCGCACCGAAACGTTGACGTCAAAACGCATGGAACCCTGGGCCATTTCACCGTCGCAAATACCGATGGAGACCACCAGTGCGTGCAATTTTTTGGCGAAGGCAACGGCCTCTTCCGGGCTGTTCATATCGGGCTCGGAAACGATTTCGATCAGCGGCGTACCGGCGCGATTGAGATCGATGCCCGACATGCCATGGAAGTCTTCGTGCAGGGACTTACCCGCATCTTCCTCAAGGTGAGCGTGGTGAATGCGCACGGCTTTGGTGCTGCCATCGTCGAGCTGAATATCAACCGTTCCCGCCAGCACAATGGGTCTGTCGAGCTGAGTGGTTTGATAGCCCTTGGGCAGGTCGGGGTAAAAATAATTTTTCCGATCAAAGGACGAAATCAGGCCGATCTCGGCATCAATGGCGACACCGAACATAACGGCCATGCGCACCGCTTCTGCGTTGAGCACCGGCAGTGTGCCGGGCATGGCCAAATCAATGGCGCAGGCCTGGGTGTTGGGCGCGGCACCAAACTCGGTGCTGGCGCCGGAAAAAATCTTGGTTTTAGTGGCCAGCTGGGTGTGAACTTCCAGGCCGATTACGGTTTCCCATGTCATGCTATCCGTACTCCTTAATCGATGCCGGGGGCGCAGCGTGAATGCCAGTCGCTGACTTGTTGATAACGGTGGGCGACATTAAGCATGCGCCCCTCGTCAAAATAGTTGCCAATAAGTTGCAGGCCAACGGGCTTGTCGTCGACCAAACCGCAGGGCAGGGACATGCCGGGCAGGCCCGCCAAGTTAGTGGCGATGGTGTAAATATCTTCTAAATACATGGCCACCGGGTCGTCGCTTTTGGCGCCGAACTCAAAGGCGGGGTTGGGACAGGTGGGGCCGGCAATCATGTCGACGTCTTTAAAGGCGCTAACGAAATCTTCTTTAATTAGGCGCCGCACCTGCATGGCTTTGTTGTAGTAGGCGTCGTAATAACCCGCCGACAAACAATAGGCGCCGATCAAAATACGGAGCTTAACCTCATCACCAAAGCCTTCGGAGCGACTGCGCATATACATATCGCGCAAATCAGCCGGGTTTTCACAACGATAACCGTAGCGTGAACCGTCAAAGCGGGACAGATTGGCCGAGGCCTCCGCCGGGGCAATCACATAATAGGCCGGCACCGAGAGCTGGGAATGGGGCAAGCTGATACTTTTGAGCTTGGCACCCCGCTTTTCTAACTCGGCCAGGGCATTGCGCGTTGCCTGCTCGGTGGCCGGGTTTAAACCCGCGTCGAAATATTCTTCGGGCACACCGATGGTCATGCCACTGATATCTTGATTTAAGTGCGCACGATAATCGGGCACATCGTGCTCAATCGAGGTCGAGTCTTTACTGTCAAAACCCGCCATTTCATTGAGCATTAGCGCGAGGTCTTCCGCCGTGCGCGCCATCGGCCCGCCCTGGTCGAGGCTCGAGGCAAAAGCAATCATGCCCCAGCGTGAGACACGTCCGTAAGTGGGTTTCAAGCCAGTAATGCCACACAGGGCTGCGGGCTGGCGGATGGAACCACCCGTATCGGTGGCCGTCGCAGCCGGGGTCAGTCGTGCGGCAATGGCCGCCGCCGAACCGCCCGAGGAGCCACCGGGCACACAATCGACATTCCAGGGGTTTTTAACCGGGCCGTAGTAACTGGTTTCATTGGACGAGCCCATGGCGAACTCATCCATATTGGTTTTACCCAATACCACCACGCCAGCGGCGGCAAGGTTCTCAACCACGGTGGCATCGTAGGGCGGCACAAAGTTGTCGAGCATCTTCGAGCCACAGCTGGTACGCACACCATTGGTGCAGAAAATATCTTTGTGGGCGATGGGTACGCCGCAAAGTGCGGGGGCATTACCGGCGGCCCGTTGCTTATCGGCCTCAACAGCTTGAGCCAGAGCGCGCTCTTCGGTAATGGTGATAAAACTATTGTAATTGCCGTCGAGCCGCTTGATGCGGGCGAGAAAATGCTGCGTCACTTCGACACTCGAAAATTTGCCCGCGTCTAAACCTGCGCTTAATTCGGCCAGGGTAAGGTTGTGCATCCTGTTTCCTCAGACTGTCTCCGCAGAGACCGTGTTTGATATACGACACACCACTGACGATGACAATCGCCAAGGGCATGCTTCACTGTGCTCAGTTAATAAGCGATTCGTCTATTCGATGACTTTCGGCACCAGATAGAGGCCATCTTCCGTCGCCGGTGCAATCGCCTGAAATGCTTCCCGACGGTTAGTCTCGCTCACCTCATCGAGACGCAGGCGCTGGCGGGCACCCAGTGGGTTGGCCATCGGTTCAATATTCGTGGTATCGACAGCCTGTAGCTGGTCGACCAAAGCGAGCACCTCGTTGATACGTTTCGCGCTCGCCTGGGCATTCTCATCACTGATGTGAATACGTGCCAGCTCACCGAGTTTTTCAATATCTTCTCTATCGATCGACATAGTGGGATTTCTTTCCTGGGAATGTCTTAAAAGCGGCGTAAGGTATCATATTTACACCTTGCCCTAAATCCCCGCCGTTGTTACAGTTTCGCCAGTTTTTATAACCACTAAATCCCGCACTAACCATCTACGTCAGGTACCGCTCTCAAGGGGCGCTTTTTTGAGGAAAGATTTACCACTATGTTAAAGCGCTTACGCGGGATGTTTTCCGACGACCTGTCCATCGATTTGGGCACGGCAAACACACTTATTTATATTAACGGTAAAGGCATCGTCCTCAACGAGCCATCGGTGGTCGCCATTCGTCACAGCCACGGCCAAAAAACAGTTGAGGCCGTCGGGGTCGAAGCAAAACGCATGCTCGGCCGCACCCCCGGTAATATCAGCGCTATTAGGCCTCTCAAAGACGGCGTCATTGCCGACTTTCAAGTCACCGAAAAAATGCTTCAGCACTTTATCAAAAAAGTGCATTCCCACAGTTTGATTCCACCTAGCCCTCGCGTTCTCGTTTGCGTGCCCTGCCTGGCGACAGAAGTCGAGAAGCGCGCGATTCGCGAATCCACAGAGGGTGCCGGTGCGCGCATCGTCCATTTGATTGAAGAGCCCATGGCCGCGGCCATAGGTGCAGGCCTGCCGGTTGAAGAAGCCAGGGGCTCAATGGTTGTCGACATCGGCGGCGGCACCACAGAAATCGCCATCCTCTCCCTTAATGGCGTCGTCTACTCTGACTCCATCCGCATGGGCGGCGACCGCTTTGACGAGGCTATTACCAATTACGTTCGACGTCGCTACGGCTCCGTTATTGGCGACTCCACCGCTGAACGCATCAAGATGGAAATCGGTAGTGCCTACCCCGGTGCTGAGGTCAGCGAAATCGACGTACGCGGCCGCAATCTCGCCGAGGGTGTGCCGAAGAAATTTACCCTTAACAGCGACGAAATTCTCGAATCCATTCAAGAGCCACTCGCCGCCATCGTGCAGGGCGTAAAACGGGTGCTCGAGCAATCGCCCCCCGAGCTGGCCTCGGACATTGCCGAAAGCGGCATCGTACTCACCGGTGGCGGCGCTCTACTGAAAGGACTCGATCAACTGCTCACCCATGAAACGGGCCTGCCCGTACTGGTGGCAGATGACCCTCTGACCTGTGTCGCACGAGGCGGCGGCAAAGCGCTAACCATGATGGATATGCGACACCTCGACATCATGTCGCTCTGAATCAAGGCGCCACCGAGCCAAGACCCTACTGAGCCCTAAGCATCAAAAACCTATTCCAACAAAGCTCTTCGCCACAGCGCATGCTGATCCTGGCG
>QNFO01000208.1 GCA_003646355.1 Gammaproteobacteria bacterium | reverse complement strand
TGGCATTGAATAGCCAGCGTGCCGCCGAAGAAGCTCAGGGCCATATCCGCTGGCTGCGGCCGGAATATCAGGCACCCGATGAAAAACAAACCAGTGCCGAATTGCTTGTGGCAGACGCCAGTGCAGTGTCAGTAGTATCAGCAACAAGCAAAAAAGAAGTCTGGCCGAAAGAACTCCGCGAGCAAATTAATGTCTTGCTGGGTTTGATGCAACAAGGCCCCAGTACAGCCGAGCAACTAGCTTCTCAGTTTAAACGCAAACCCGTTAAAGCCGTCAGCCAAGTGTTGTCTGCTCTAGAAAGTCTGGGGCGTGCGCACTGTGAGGGAGAGTATTGGTCGCTGGGTTAAGGTCATAAGGGTCAGATACTGTCTTGCAACAGAGCATAATGTCGCTACACTTCAAAAATGAGTAGAGCACTAAGAATCGAGCTAGAAAAACTTAATAACTAAAATAAGAGAGAACACCGATGACAAATTTATATGACCTAAGTGTAGTGAATTTTAAGCGAGTCCTGACAGCGACTATTGCCGTGCTTGAAAAAGGCACAGCGCATTTTAGCGAGCAGGGGATGGATTTGAATGAACTCGTTGAAATGAAATTAGCGCCTGATATGAGGCCCTTTCCTTTTCAGATTCTTATGGTCGCGACACACACGCTTGGTGCTGTTAAAGGGCTTGTCGCTGGGGAGTTTTCTCCGCCGGCTGATTTGCCTGAAAATACTTACCAGGGCTATATTGATCTGCTGTCAGAGGCTTTGGCTGAACTCAATGCTATTGAGGCTGATGCCGTTATGGCGACGGCAGGAAAGGCAATGTATTTCCGAATGGGTGAACTTGAAATGCCCTTCACATCAGAGAATTTTGTGATGTCATTTTCTCTGCCCAATCTCTATTTTCACGCCACCACGCTGTATAACATGTTGCGTATTAAGGGCGTGCCGGTGGGGAAAATGGATTTTATGGGCCAGATGAGCGTCGGGTTACCTAAAGCTTAAAGGGAGCTGGTGTCCCATTTATGATTAAGCGGGATTGGTGTGAACAACACAGTTATGCCCTTGTTTCTTTGCTTTTCGCAAAGACTGATAGCAGGAGGCCAGGGCTGCAGAAAAGTCGTCATTCTCTATTTCGCAAACCCCTGCGCTGAAGGTGATATCCACTTTTTCATCGCGGTAAGCAATGGCTTGTGTGCTTGTAAAATCCCTAAATTCATCGGTGAGCCTGGCGGCTTTCTCTGCAGTAAATTTTGGCATTAGAACGGCAAACTCGCCGCCACCATAGCGGGCAGAAACAAACATGCCGATATTGGTTGTTAATGACTTTGAAAACTCAATCAATAGATGATCGCCGCAGTCGTGACCCAGCTCGTCGTAAATGTTGTTGAAGTTATCGATGCCCATCATACAAAGTGACATCGTGACCCCGAGTTTTTTGTTTTCTGCAATCATTTCTTCGGCTTTTTTATTGAAATAACGGCGATTGTAGAGGTCGGTCAAATGATCTCTGTCGACATATTCCTGAACCTTTTCTAGTAGCTCTCGCTCTTCCAGGTTGTGCATAATGCGGCAGTAAAACTCTTCATGTATAAAGGGTTTTTTGAGGAAGTCACTGGCGCCATTCTTAATAAATTGTGCTGATAAATAACGGTCGCTCTCTGAAGATAGGGCGATGATAATTAACTGATCATTGCCCATCTTGCGGCGCACATGCTTGGTGAGTTCTATGCCATCCATGACGGGCATGTTGTAGTCGGTAATCAGTAGTTTTATATCCGGGTTTTTTTCGAGAACGGCAATAGCCTCTTTACCGTCTTTTGCTTCGCTGACCTGATATAGATGGGTTTTTAAGAGTTTTTTCAGATGGGCTCGTGCCGTGACGGAGTCATCGGTCACGAGTACGTGAGTCTCTTCATTCTTTGTTAATCTGACCAGTAGTTTTACGGCGTACTCATAGGCGAAGCGACTTTCTTTTACAACATAGTCAACAACACCTCTGGCGATCAGTGATTTTCTATTTTCTTCGTTGTAACTACCCGTGAGTACAATCGTTGGGATTTTTTTGGCGAGGCAAAATTCGACGATCTCCCCGTTGGGCGCATCAGGTAAACCCAGGTCGGCAAGACAGGCAAAAAAGGGCGTTGTCGCACGGGCTATTAGCTCGGTTGCTTGACCTAAAGTTTCGGCAAATTGTGGTTTCAAATCATCGTGCTGAGATATAAATTGCTTGAGAACCTTCAACACCATGGGGCTGTCTTCAACAACAAGGATATGCTTCATGATCTATACGCGCCTGTACTTTTTTCTGAATTAGCAGAGCACTATAAGTTGAGTCGTTATCCTGGACAATTTGTGTTCAGTAAAATTGACGATTGCTTCTCAAATTATTGTCCTATGGGTTTGTGACAAAAAGAAAGGGCAGCTGGTGGGCTGCCCTTTACATTTTTTTGTACCTTCAGAATTGGTCTTCAGCGCTAGTCGATAATTGAGCGCTTAGAGATCTCCTCCAGCATCACTTCCGTAGCACCACCGCCAATGCTCTGCACGCGAGCATCTCGCACCATGCGTTCAATGGCGCACTCGCGGATGTAACCAAAGCCGCCATGGAATTGCTGGCAGGCGTACATGGTTTCGTTCACGAGTTCGCAGCAGAATGCTTTTGCCATTGACACTTCTTTAACGCAATCCTGGCCCATAGAGTCGAGCCAGGCAGCGTGATAGGTAAGCTGGCGTCCCGCTTCAACCTTGGCTTGCAACATGGCTAAACGTTGGCGAATGGTTTGTTTTTCCCACAGGGTTGCACCAAAGGCTTTACGCTCTTGCACGTATTGCAGGGTGATCTCCAGCGCCTTGGCGGCTTCACCAATCGACTGGGCGGCCAATACGGTGCGCTCGTTCTGGAAGTTGCGCATGATGGAGTAGAAGCCCTTATTGAGCTTGCCGAGAATATTTTCTTTCGGCACGCGGCAATTATCGAACACCAGCTCGGCGGTGTCGGAACTGCGCCAGCCCTGCTTGTCGAGAGCGCGGCTAACGGTGAAACCGGGTGTGCCTTTGTCGACGATGAAGATGGTCACGCCGCGTGAGGCTTTAACTGTAGTGTCGGTTTTTGCCGCAACAAAATAGACATCGCCTTTAACGCCGTTGGTGATAAACATTTTGGTGCCGTTGAGCACATAGCTGTCGCCATCTTCAACGGCGGTGGTGCGCATGCCTGCAACGTCGGAACCCGCGTCGGGCTCAGTCACGCCCACGGCGCAGATCTTTTTGCCGCTGATAAGGTCGGGCATGTACTTGTCTTTCTGGGCTTTGCTGCCAAAGTTTTCCAGATGGGGGGAGGCCATGTCGGTGTGCACCATGACGGTAACGGCAAAGCCGCCAAAGCTAGAGCGACCCAGTTCTTCAGCGAGTATCACGCTGCTCAGGGTGTTCATATTGCTGCCGCCGTACTCTTCGCCATAGCGAATGCCGAGGAAGCCGAGATCGCCCATCTTGCGCAGTACATCGCGGGGCACAAAGCCGTCCTCTTCCCAGGCTTCACCGTTGGGTACGATCTCCTGCTCGACAAAGCGGCGGATCTGCTCGCGCAGCATGTTTTGTTCTTCAGAAAAATACAGTTGGTTCATGGTCTTCCTCGGCTTGTCTGGGTTGTGGGGTTTATCGGAGCAAAAAATACTTATTCGGCAGACTCTAATTCAATCAATACGGCGCCGCCTTCAACACTGTCGCCGACGCTGCAGAAAATTTCGCCGACCACACCATCGGTTGCGGCGGTGAGATTATGCAGCAGTTTCATCGAGTCGAGTACCACCAGCGTGTCGCCACTACTGACGCTAGCGCCGCTGGCTACTTTGATCTCGACTACTTGGCCGGGCAGTGAGGCGGTAATACTGCTGTCGC
>QNFO01000207.1 GCA_003646355.1 Gammaproteobacteria bacterium | reverse complement strand
TGGGCCTTACGCTTTAGTGAAAGCACTCAGCCCTATGGTCTGCGCCTGCCGGATATTGAATTGGCACCAAGCAGCGGCCGCGCTCATCGCGATGCCGTGTTGCGCGAGCTGGCATTGTTTGGGCTACCCAAAGTAGCAGGTGAGCAAGCATGAGGCCGCTTTGGCAAATTCCTAGAGACTGCCTGTTCTGGCTACTGGTGAGTGTTGTCATCAGCATTGGCCTGCATCTTGAGCACCTGCCGCCCTGGGTTGCCCTGGCGGGAATTGTCGCGACCCTGTGGCAAATCCAGCTCTATCGTGAGCGCTGGCGTCAGCCCGGTCGCCTACTTAAATGGAGTTTAGCCGGTGCTTGTGCGGGTGGTTTATTTCTACACTACGGACGCATGAGCGGGCTTGAACCCATGGTCGCCCTGTTATTTACGGGCTACGTGTTGAAGTTGTTGGAAATTCACCACAAGCGCGATGCGCTGGTACTGCTCTACCTTTCCTATTTGATTATTATTTTACAAAGCTTATTTTCAACCAGTATTGTCTCCAGCTTGCTGGTGCTCGCGGCCTTGCTACCGGTCACAGCGGCCTTGGTGGCGATGCATGCTGGCGTTGAGAACAGTCGTCCAGCGTCGGCCTTACGTACGGCTCTGGCAATGACTCTGCAGGCGATACCATTAATGCTGGTGATGTTTATTGTTATGCCGCGCATTGGCTCTCTGTGGGCCGTGCCGCAACAAAACAGTGGTACTACTGGTGTCAGTGACAGTATGTCTCCGGGCGATATGACAAAGCTGGGGCGCAGTGGTGATGTTGCTTTTCGTGTTGAGTTTGATGGACCGATACCTGAGCAAAATCAGTTGTATTGGCGCGGTCTGGTTTTTTCCGGCTTTGATGGGCGGCGCTGGGAGCAACAAGGCCCCTGGGGCTATAACGATGGCAAGTTTCTACAATGGTCTGAAGAGACGCTAGAGGCGTGGGGTAAAGTCATCGTGCGCCGCGGTGAACCGCTGACTTATCGAATCACTCTGGAGGCAACGAATAGCCCTTGGCTTTTCGCGCTGTCGACCCCCGTACCGCAATCACCGGCGATTGCATTGAGTCGCGATTTTCGCCTGGTTAATCGTGAGCCGGTGATATCTAAGCTGCAATACTCGGTGAATTCGTGGCTCGATAATCAACTTGAGCCCGAGCTTCTACCGGGCTGGCGCAGTCGGTTAGAGCTTGCCATCCCCTCAGGCTTTAATCCAAAAACGATTGAGGTTGCTAAACAATGGCGCCGGGAAACACCGGATACCGTGGCCTTAATTAATCGCTTACTGGCACTTTATAATCGAGAGTTTATTTATACCCTGCGGCCTCCGGCACTGGGTAAACATACGGTGGACGAATTTCTATGGGGCACAAAAAAAGGTTTCTGTGAATTTTACGCCAGTAGTTTTGTCTTTTTTATGCGCGCTGCTGGTGTGCCGGCTCGCGTCGTGGTGGGTTATCAGGGCGGTGAACGCCACCCCACCGAAAACTATTTATTAGTGCATCAGTACGATGCTCACGCCTGGGCCGAAGTGTGGATAAAGGGCAGTGGCTGGTTGCGGGTAGACCCAACGGCAGCTGTTGCCCCCGAGCGCATTGAAATGAGTTTCGCTGATTTTTTTAGTGAGCAGGATGACTTTCTAGCGGAGTCGCCTTTTTCATTAGAGCGCATGCGCCATATTAACTGGCTCAACAACCTACGTTTAAAACTTGATTCGCTGGATTACGCCTGGGCGAAATGGGTGCTGGGTTATGAGAATATACAAAACGATTTCCTGATGGGCCTTTTGGGTAGCATTAACCCGCAACGTATTGCGTTGTTTTTATTATTAGCGGGTGGCATTGCCTTATTGCCAGTCTTTATCATGCTGTATTTAAGTCGCGAGAAAAACACACGGGATCAGCTGGATAGGATTTTTCTACAGTATTGTTCGCGTTTGGATAAAATAGGCCTGCCTCGACAGTCGGGGGAGGGGCCACGTAATTACGCTCAGCGTATTAGCACACAAGCACCGGGCCTTAGCGAACAGGTCGAAAACTTAACTCGACTCTATGAAAGTGCGCGTTATGCTGAGGAACAAGAGGCTGAACTTAAACGGCTTAAAGTCGCGCTCAAGGTGTTTAAGCCTTCCCGCAAAGATCTACTGAAAATGAATTAATGACTCGATAGGGATTTGCCAAACTGTATCGCCGACACTTGGGCACCCAGTACTTGATCCTCATAGATAGCAACACCGACATCATCTCCAGCTGCACCAGCAACAACCATTAAAGGGAGAAGATGCTCCTCTCGCGGGTGAGCTTCACGAGCTGATGGTGCGTTCTGCCAATCACAGAGCAGACCTTCCCGTTCGCCACATTTACTTGCGCAAGCACTTTGCAACCAGTTGTCGAATTGGCGGGCATCGGCCTTGTCTTTGCCGGGTGTCATCAGCCCCTGCATATTGTGATAACTCATGCCACTACCGACAATTAAGGTGCCCTGCTCACGTAGCGGTGCCAATGCCCGGCCCACTGCAATGTGGTGGGCAGGGTCTAGGTCATTGCGTAATGAAATCTGCACAATCGGTATATCGGCATCGGGGTAAATTAATTTAAAGGGAATGAATGTACCGTGGTCGAGGCCGTGTTCTGCATCTAAACGGGCGCTAATGTTGGCATCACTGAGCAAGTTTTCTATCTGTCCTGCTAATTGCGGTGAACCGGGTGCCGGATATTCCAGCGCGTAGGTATGTGGTGGGAAGCCATTGTAATCGTAAATCAGCGGCGGCTTTGGGTTCGAGTTAATCAGTATCTGTTCGCCTTCCCAGTGGGCCGAACAAACCACAATTTGAACTGGCCTGGCACCAATGGATTCACCCAGTTGACGCAACCAGTCTTCCATCTTATTCCAGGTATCTGCAGGCCCCATTGTCCAGTCCATAAAAAAGCAGGGGCCACCACCATGGGGAATGTAGAGGGTGGGGAAGGTAGCTGTTTTACTCTGTGTATTCATTTTGTTGATGCTCTTTTATTCTGTAAACACTTTAATATTATTGGCTCGGGGCCATCCATTTTTTAATTGTTATATTTTTTGACAGTTAGCCTTTACTACACTCAGTACGATACCCCCATTATGGCGTTTGTCACAAGGGCCGCTAATTTAAGGAATGATGAGTGTGAAATCGCAGGTTTAATGTGATGTTTGCTCAGGCGTATAAATTAAAAAAGGGATCCCCCAACCAGATCCCCCCTTTTTAGTGTGCTAAATAAAACCTATCTTAAAAGAGGCTCGCCGGGCATTTTGTGCAATTCAGGCAATACATCTTTGGCAAACAAACGTAGGCTTTTCTCAACATCGGCGTAAGGCATGCCGCCGTAGCTGAATACGCCGTTGTAGGCGCCAGCACCGGTGCGGGCGGTAAAGTCTTTAATGCGTTCAAGACATTGCTCGGGTGTGCCGTAGATTTGAATGCTCATAAAGAAGCGGATGGTGTCTTCCATATTTTTATTAATATGGTCGACCATGGCGCCGTAGGTTTCATAACCCTTGGTGGTTTTCAGGTGGTCGCTGGCCATTTCGTAGTGTTCAATCACCGAGCGGTAGTAGCCGCCGATATATTTATAGGCCATTTCTTCGGCGCGGTCGGCACTTTCGTCACAGTAGGTCCAGCCGCCGAGAATAGGCGCTGGGGCTTCTTCATTATTTACTTCGCGGTAAATCGTGCGGTAGTCGTTCAATTCTTTTTCGACATGGGCCCAGGGTTTTTGCGGAATAATCAAAATACCGACACCTAGTTCGGCCATAATTTTCGATGACTCGGGTGACACAGCAGCAGCATAGGTGCGGCCTTTAAATGACTTGTAGGGGCGGGGACGAATCTCCCGTCGAAGC
>QNFO01000206.1 GCA_003646355.1 Gammaproteobacteria bacterium | reverse complement strand
AGTGGGGTTTGATTCTCTTTTCCAGTCTTTCCCAGGGGATCAGCTGTTCCATTTGCACCAGGAATTTTTCTCGCCGCGTGGTGCGGCGTTTCTGGGTATATTCGGCTTCGGCAAAGCTGATTTAATCCATGTTCTTGTCCCCGAGAAGAGTGAATCTATTTTAATGGATTAATGATACTTATTCAGAGGTTCCCTAGCTATTACGTTCGGCTTCCGCCTCGAATCTAAACACGTTTAACCGCAGCCTGCTTCGCCCAGATTTAATCAGAGACGCCTTAAAGCCGGGCGACGACACTATCTACCTTGTCAGCAAGGCTTTGTTGACGATCTGTACGGGTACCGATTTTCAAGGTCGAGGTAACACGGGCACGACCCAAATTATGTACTTGTTGATGACAGGCTTTAACCGCAGCCATCACCGCATCCCACTCGCCCTCTATGTTAGTACCAAAAGCGTGAAGCTGGTGACTCAGGCCAGCCCTTTGAAATATCTGCTGGCAGGCTGCTATTTCTGCAGAAACAGAAACATCACCACCCATGGGGATCAAACATAAATCGACGTGGACTTTCATTATTCGCTCTTTTATTGAGGCTGCTGCGATTCGACCGTTTTAGCTGGCAATGATTCAAACCAGGGCCACACTCGCTGCTCATTAATTCGATAGGGGTAAGCATGCCCCCAGTCGGGCAGCTCATCAAAGCGCAGATTGTAGCCCAGATGATCGAGCAAGCCACAGGTACTGCGCACGGAGCGAATAGCAAAAACATGATCGTGCACCCCATGAACAACAAAAAAGGGCACATCGCCAGCGGCCTTTTTACGCAACATTCGATCCGCCACCTGACTGAGCTCACCGGCAATGGGCGCAACACCGGCAAATAATTCGGGGCAGGAAAAGGCCAATAAATAAGAGAAGGTTGCACCATCGGACAAGCCGGTGAGAAAGACTCGGCCCCGGTCAACATTGTACTGGCCACAAACCTCTTCAAGGGCCGCAGTGATAGAGTCAACATCCGTCGGCGGATAGAGAACAGACCAAGTCATATCAATCGATTTCGGCGCCAGTAATATATAGCCCGCACTTTTGGCAATACGCATCCAGGTCCATATAAACTCATCGCCCGAGCCATAGGCACCGTGCAGGCAGACGATCAAGGGTCTGGCTTGATTGGTCTTATAGGCCTCTGGCACGTAGAGGGCGTATTGGGCGTGGGTATCACTGCTTACCTTGTGCATCAAACCCAGAGGTGGATCTGTCTCGGCAAATAAAGGGTCAAGGCTATTACTCGACGTGTAGGCTGTCTCTGTGTACCACCACGTTTCGAGCAGAGGCAACTCTAGTCGCAACTGATATAAACGCTCCAACCCTTTGCAAAAGTAAAAGCGACTTTGCAGGAAGGAATGATTAAAGGTCTCGCCGCCAGCATTAATAAATGTCTCGTAGGCATCGCCAAAATAGGACACCGCTCTAGCCAGCGCATCGTGAAAATCATGCAGGCCCGCATCGGGTATCTGACTAAAAAATGTTTTCGTTGTTAGGGCGAAAAAATCACCCACGCACTTTTCAAGCCGCTGTTGTGAGGCGCGAACAGACTCAAAGCCGATGTCCTCCTGCTCACTCTCAAAGCTCTGTAAAAATGCCAGTAAGCCCTGTTGTAATTCACCCAGCTTAGTCTGGTAGTCACCATCGCTATAGCTCATTCCCCAAACCCTCCCTTAAAGGTATGCAATAGCATCCCTGTCCATTTATTGTTATTGCTCGATATTGACACAGAGCCCACACAAACCAAAGCCTGTTCGACAGCTCATAGGCCCTATAGCAGCGATAATTGTTTGACGCCCATCGTGCAAACTGTTTTTATCAGCCTCCAAATTTACACACCAACACTTAAATTATGAGGAAGTATCAATGGGAGAATTAGACGGGAAAGTTGCCGTTATTACCGGCGGTGCCAGCGGTATTGGCGAAGAATCGGTGCGCGTTTTTATTCGCGAGGGGGCAAAAGTAGTTATCGCCGACATGCAGGAGGAGCGGGGTCAGGCCCTGGCCGATGAATTAAAAGGCTCAGCAGTCTTTATTAAAACCGATGTCAGTCAGGAAGCCCAGGTTAAAGCCGCTGTTGATAAAGCCGTCAGTGAATGGGGTCGGCTCGACTGCATGTTCAATAACGCCGGCTTTGGTGGCGCCATTGGCCCCATTGAAGACACCCCGGTGGAAGACTACGACATCACCATGGATGTGCTGGTTAAAGGCGTATTTCTGGGCATGAAACACTGCATCCCGATTATGAAAAAACAGGGTGGCGGCAGCATTATCAACACTGCCAGTGTCGCCGCTTTAGTGTGTGGCCACACGCCCCATTTATACTCTGTCGGCAAGGCTGCCGTGGTGCATTTGAGTAAGTCTGTTGCCCTGGAAGTGGGTGAAGATAATATTCGTGTTAACGCGATTTGCCCGGGATTTATCGTCACGCCGCTATCGACCAACACTGTGGGCCGCGCTGATAAGACGCCGACTATCGACTACAAAATAAAACAGCCAATACCCCGCGTTGGCCAACCCGATGACATTGCGCAAATGGCCTGCTGGTTAGCCGGTGAGCGCTCAACCTTCGTCACCGGGCAAACCATCGCCGTCGATGGCGGCACCACTGCTGGCGTGCCCTGGAATAAGCAACCGGGCTACCAGAAAAGCTATCACCCGATTAAGGTGTATCGCCCCGAATCGGCGGGTTAAAAAAGTTCGGTATTTTTAGCCGACTAATATAGGCGACATAAAAAAACCCGGAAATTTCCGGGTTTTTTTATGTGCGATTAAGACTAGCTATCGAGTCTTTCGATGATAGTACAGTTAGCCGTACCACCACCTTCGCAAATTGCCAGCAAGCCATAGCGACCTTTACGGCGCTCAAGCTCATTCAACAAAGTGGTCATTAGCTTGGCACCGGTGCAACCCAGAGGGTGACCGTTTGCCTGTGCTCCACCATTAACATTGAGCTTGTCGAGGTCGGCACCAACCGCTTTGGCCCAGGCCAGAGGAACGGAACCAAAGGCTTCGTTGATTTCGTAAAGGTCGATATCTTCAATCTTTAAACCGACTTTTTCGAGGGCTTTTTTGGTTGCGGGAATAGGACCTTCAAGCATAATAACCGGATCAGAACCGACGACAGCCAGAGAGTGAATACGGGCACGAGGCTTCAAGCCGTATTGCTTAACAGCATGGGCATTGGCCATCATCACCGCCGCTGAACCATCACTAATTTGACTGGCAGAACCAGCAGTAATCATACCGCCCTCGGCCAGTGGCTCAAGGCCAGCCAGCGCTTCGAGATTGGCGTTAGCGCGAATGCCTTCATCGGCGTCGTGAGTGAAAGAAACGCCGCCTTCGAGGGTGACTTCAATGGGCATAATCTCTTCGCGAAAACGACCAGACTCCGTCGCATCGAGAGCTTTCATGTGGCTCTGATAGCCAAAGTTATCCAGCTCTTCACGCGTCAATTCGTATTTTTTAGCCAGCATGTCTGCACCCAGAAACTGACTGAATTCGATACCGGGGTAACGCTCTTCCAGGCGCTCACTTTTGGGCATGCCGCGACCCTGCTCGGCACTGTCAGATATATTGGAGAACATCGGCACACGGCTCATTGACTCCACACCACCGGCGATAACAACGTCCTGTGTACCGGACATCACAGCCTGAGCGGCAAAGTGAATCGCCTGCTGAGCAGAACCACACTGTCGATCAACAGAAACACCGGGTACTGACTCGCCCAATTTTGAGGCCAGTGCCACGTTCCGCGCGACGTTACCGGCCTGCTCACTGTTCTGCGAGACACAACCAAAAATCAGATCATCAACCTTCTCGGGGTCAATACCAACTTGATCGAGTAAACCGTCT
>QNFO01000205.1 GCA_003646355.1 Gammaproteobacteria bacterium | reverse complement strand
GTTTTCGGCAAGTGCCGGGATTTACGCCGCCCCGATAGCACAACACCCACCATACCGTTATACAACTCAACAATAGTACCTGGAGGATAGGGCCCAATCACCTGCATAAATGACAGAGCGTATTCTTCATCAAGTTGCTTACCACGGTTTTGGAAAATCACTTTCAGAGCATCAACGATTGCAACAATTCGGGACCATTCGGATATCCTCTGCCATCTGGCCTTTCGTGATGGTTGAGGGCGACATCAATAGCATATTCTGGCGCACCGCCTTCCTCGACAAGTAAGTGATATCCATCGGTGGTGTGCTGCTTCATGATGACAAACTCTTCGTCTGTCAAAGAACTAGCCTTATTGAGAATTTCATCAGGTGTTCTCATCTTGCCGACATCGCGCAAGAGCCCGCAGAGCCCCAGTAGTTTGAGTTTGTCTTCAGTGAAACTCAAGTGACGACCAAAGGCGATGGCGAGGATACAGACGTTTAAGCAATGCTCCGCCGTGTATTCATCTTGGTGTTTGATCTTACTCATCCAAAGTAAAGCGTCGGGATCGCGTAACATGCTTTCAACACAGTCCGACACAACACTTTCTGCCCTGTCAGTATTCAGCATTTGCCCAAATCTTGCCGAATGTAGAATGTCTTTAATATCTGACTTTCCACGCTGGTAAGATCTCTGCGCGACCCTGTGCTCTTCCCAGGTTGCAACGAGATGCTTCTCGCGTTCTGCTAATCGTGTTTTTGGCTTTGCCTTGGTGCTTTTATCTGCCTTTTTATCGAGATTTTTCTTCCGTTTTGGCAGAGGCCTCGCCACAGGAAGGGGGCGGGTGGTAGATGACTTTATGGGTAAAGTGTAGATATAAACGTACTTGCAATACTTTTCAAGAGAGCGAAGCTGGCTTTCATTTTTCAGCTCAAAACCTTGCAGAGGAAACGGCGTCTCCAACCAGGGACGATCGAGCTCCGCAACAAACATCCCCTCTTTCAGATCTGTAACATTAACCCGTTCAAGATTCGCCCCTCTCGGGTTTCGACCTGACTTGGTACCCCTGGTCACTCCTTTTGAATTATCGTCCATTAAACCTTTCCATTTATAGCTTAGCTCTAGCTCATGCCGTGTTATTTATCCAACGAAGACTATCGTCAAAACCAGCCTCAAGGGAGTGAGGTAGTCTACAAATAATAACCTCAAGCTATTATCTTACTAAGCACAGGGAATGTAATGGGGAAATATGGTGAATGGCTGCTCCGATGTATTCAAGACCTTAGCGGCCGAATCAACTCACTTTAGGGTAGAAAGCCGATCGGTAACACATAATATGGCAGCTCAAGCCAGGGAGCTATCGCTGGAACCTAGTTTGTAATTTTCAAGACTAACACCAAAAGAGCCATCAGGCAGCGTACGCTTAATCAAAAACCCTTTGTCCAACTTGCCGCTATCGGTCAAAGAGAGATCCGTTATTTTATCGTCGATGGCTTGCTTATCGGCATCGGTCGAAAGAATAACTGTTGGTAAATGCCGAAATTTAGGATGGGCAGTTAACACGATACCCACCATACCATTGCGTAATTCCAACACTGTGCCGGGGGGGTAAGGGCCAATTGCCTGCATAAACTGAAGTGCATATTCTTCATCGAACTGCTTACCAAGATTTTCATAAACTTCTTTATGGGCGTCACCAGGCCCCTTTGCTTCAGCATAACTACGATCACTGGTCATAGCATCAAAGGCTTCAACAACAGCGATTATTTTCGCGTAATCTGATATTTCATGACCCTTTAAATTACGTGGGTACCCTTTGCCATCGGGCCTTTCATGGTGATTCAAAGTAACATCGATTAATTTGGCGATTTGGGCTTTGTTGTCACGCAACATTTTGTAGCCATCTATCGTATGTTGCTTAATAAGACGCAACTCATCAGAGCTTAAAGAGCCTCGCTTATTTTGTACATTTGCTGGAATTTTAACCTTGCCTATATCGTGGAGCAGGCCACACAAACCGAGGACATCAAGCTCCGGCTCAGTAAAATTGAGATTCCTGCCAAAAACCATTGCCAGAATAGCGACACTCAAACCATGCTTAACGATATAGGCGCTATCGTGCTTCGTTCTGCTCATCCAGAGCAGAGCATTAGGGTTGCGCACCACACTTTCTCTACAAACTCGAACAACGCTTTCGGCGCTCTCAATATCAAGTTTAGAACCGTACTGCGCGGCGATAACAATATTCTCAAGGGCCTGCTTAGCCTGGGCATAGGCCTTTCGAGCAGCAGGGTGCTCCTCTTCTGCAGGCAGCTGGGTTTGATAATGGGGGCCCTGCTTTTTTTGGATCGACGCCTTCTTTTTTATTGGCTTACGGCCTTCGGTTTGCCCACCGAGTGCTGATGGCCGAGCTGAGAATGCAACGGGACGAGATGCCCTCTGTGCCAGTGATGGAATAGGCTTAACTAAAGTTTCTCGACGGTGCTTTGATAGCCCAGGGGCCTCTGTAACAAAGACATACTGGCAATACTCTGCAAGCGTACTAATTATATCTGGATGATCAATCAATACGCCCTGTGTCAGAAATGGCGTTCCCATCCAGGGTCTATCCAGCTCAGCCACAAACATGCCCATTTTCAGTTGACCCACAGGCGTACGAACCCCTCTTTTTGGGGCTCGATTAAGCCAATCAGGTGCACCACCTGTGGCATTTTTATTTAGTGGCTTCATACGACTCACCTTTGAGGAGCTCACGAAATTCGCTTGTGAGTAGTGAAAAACTGATTTACAGACTAACTAAAGACAAAGTAAACGGCTAGCTGGCGATTTTAGCACCGATCTGTGAAGCAATTAACATTTCGCACTACGGGAGTAGACCAAAGGGCGCTTAGCTCGACCTACTGCCTGTCCCCAGGAGTAATACTCGTTTAACAACGGCTCGACGAGATAGGCGAAAGATTGGTATTCATATAGAGTTGCCGGAACCTTAAGCGGCGGGATCTTGTACCAGGCTTTACAAATGCCTAAACCAACACAACAAACAGGATACTTTCAGGTGTGGGAAGAAGCTCACTAAGACGCGAGCACACATTGATTGCGGCCATTTTCCTTCGCCTCATACAGAGCCTTATCGGCTCGTTCAAAAACCTGGTCGACCTTATCGCCCTGACTAAAGCTACTCAAACCGCAGGACGCCGTCACACGCACATCTTCTCCGCGATAATGAAAGCTGCAACTTTTAATACTCTCTCGCAAATCATCCACTAGTTTAAGCGCCTCATGAGCTTCGGTATCAGGCAGCAGCATAACGAACTCTTCACCCCCATAGCGGGCAAAAAAATCAGTTCTACGGATACGCTTATTGAGTAATTGCGCGATAGTTTCCAAAACTTTATCGCCCGCTTTATGGCCGAAGTTATCATTTATTTTTTTAAAGAAGTCGATATCCCAAATGGCAAGCGTTAAAGGGGAATCCGTACGCTGCCAGCGTACAAACTCTTCTTCTATTTTCTGCTCATAAAACAAACGGTTTGGCACCTTGGTCAGAGCATCGAACATGGCTTGTTGATTTTTTTCGACGATGACCTTTTTAAGGGATTCTGTTTCCTGCTCCAAAGCCTGCATACGCTGGTGCATGGATTCAACGTCATCTCTCGATTGCTCAGCTCTCTTTTTTTCTGCGACCCGGTAAGTGTTGATATGCTTAGAAATTAACTCAAGTTTTGTATCAACCAAAGTTTTTAACTGCGGCAGTCCCGTTGCCTGATTAATATCATCACGAATGGTACTCACATTACTCTGAATATCATCGTCAAACTTCTGACCATCATGCTGGGCACTTTCCAATTTAGTGGTTTCAGATTCCAGAAACTCATCCATATCTTTCAGGCGATCGGTAACCTGTTGTAAGAAATCCTGAAACTCATGTTTTTC
>QNFO01000204.1 GCA_003646355.1 Gammaproteobacteria bacterium | reverse complement strand
GTCGCATTGGCTTGCGCTACGGAAGTGTGGATACAGAGGAGTATGTGCAATTTGATTTTCGCTGGGCTTATCATGATTTATATGACCCTGATAACGGATTTATAAAAGGTGCTCAGCTAGATTTTTTAAAACCGTCTTTTCGTTATTATGCGAATGATCATAATTTTCAACTTGAAGGGATAGACTTTGTCGGCATCGTTTCCGCGCCGGCACGCAACTATTTTATTCAACCATTTTCCTGGAAGGCGTCGGCGGCACTGCAGCGCTATCATTTTGATGACGATGAGCGCCCCTTAATGGGAGATTTAAAAATAGGCGCTGGGCTTAGCTATCAGTTAACTGAAAATACATCGGCGTATTATTTTGCTAATACTCAACTGGCGATTGGTGGTGAACTTGATCATGAAGCCGCTGTAGGTTTGGGCGTCAGTGCGGAAGTGATTTATACGATAACTAACAAGTGGAAAGGTGGTGTTTACTTTGACGTTTTACAATTTGTAGAAGGTGTCACTCAAACAAGCTACAAAGCGAGTGGCAGGTTGCGCTTCAGTCTGGATAAAAATAGTGCGCTTTTGCTTGAACTTGCAGAGAAAAGAGAATTCTCAGACTCCTTTTTTGAAAGCCAGTTTTCCTGGCAGTTTTATTTTTGACTGATCCTAACGTCTCTGGCTGACGAAAGATTACAACCGGGGTGTATGGCTTAAAATATTCATGCAGTCCTGATAGAAGTCGCCGCATTTTTTAAAAAATAAGGTGAAATTAGGAGGGTGATTGCAGGGGCCGCCATTGAAAGATCTTGCCTCCCACAAGCTGATTTAGCTAGCGAGCTTTTTCAGTGCTGCGGTCGCTTCTGGAATTAAATTTTCTCCGCCCTCGGACATATATTCGCCAATTTGCTTTTTCATCAAAGGCGACCAAAATTTGTCGATATGATCGGCGGCGCTTTCTATTCGTGCCTCGGCCGTAGCGGCGGGAATATTCTGCACAATTTGATTGGCCATTTTTACCAGGTGTTCACTGCTGTTTGCTGACACGAGTATTTATTCCTTTAGTTCCAGTTTTTAAGCGACGATGCGCTCGGGGTTGGTGTAGACCATATGGCGGCCACTGCGGGCAAAACCGACCAAGGTGATGTTGACTTGCTCGGCCAGTCGCACGGCAAGGCTGGTGGGGGCCGACACGGCAACTAGCATGCCGACGCCCATCACTGCCGCTTTTATGACGAGCTCGTAACTGGCGCGGCTGGAAATTAGCACAAAGCGTTCACTTGTTGCCGAGTCTGATTGTTTGCACACCGCGCCATAAAGTTTATCCAGCGCGTTGTGGCGGCCGACGTCTTCACGCAATAATTCGATATTGCCATTGCTATCACACAGGGCTGCACCGTGTACGGCACCGGTAATGGCTTGTAAGGGTTGTCGGCTTTCCAGTTGGTCAACGGCGGTTTCGATAGCGCTGTGGCTATAGGCTTGTTGTGCGGTAACCGGTGCTGGCTGGCGAATGGCTTGCTCGAGTGACTCCGCGCCGCACAAACCGCAACCAGTGCGCCCGGTCATATTGCGTCGTGCCGCTTTTAATAGGGCGAAGCGCTCATTGCTAATCGTCATCGCCACTTCAATACCGTCGTCGAGGCTGCGTGTGCTCAGGTCGTAGAGCTGCGCCGGGTTTTCGATAATGCCTTCGGTGAGACTAAAACCCAGGGCGAAATCTTCGAGGTGATCGGGGGTGGCCATCATCACCACGTGGGAAATGCCGTTGTAGACCAGCGCCACGGCGACCTCTTCGATCAGCTGGTCGTGTACGGCCTGACTGACACCTTTGCGCCAGTCGCTTGCGGTAAAGGACGCGCTAACGGCAGGCGCTAGCGCGTCGTCACTAACCGGGGGTGCGACTGCTTTCATCGCGTCGCCGTGCCTTTTTCAACAGTCCCTGTTGCTGCTCGTTAAAGGCTTGTTGGCGTTCCTGCCAGGCCGAGGGAGCCGTGACTTTACTGATTTGCACCGCAGTGACTTTGTACTCCGGGCAGTTAGTGGCCCAGTCGGAGTTGTCGGTGGTGATCACATTGGCGCCCGATTCGGGAAAGTGGAAGGTGGTGTAAACCACGCCGGGCTGCATGTTCTCGCTGACCTTGGCGCGCAATACCGTATCGCCAACGCGGCTTTTAATGCCCGCCCAGTCGCCATCGACAATGCCGCGTTCTTCAGCATCGTGGGGGTGGAGCTCGAGAATATCTTCACTGTGCCACTGATTGTTCTCAGTGCGCCGGGTTTGCGCGCCAACATTGTATTGGCTGAGGATGCGCCCGGTGGTCAGTAACAGCGGGAACTTGCGGTTGGCGCGCTCGTCAGTGGGTACATATTCGGTGACTGCAAAGAAGCCTTTGCCGCGCACAAATTCGTTGATGTGCATGGTTGGCGTGCCGTCGGGGGCCTCGTCATTACAGGGCCATTGAATGCTGCCATCGCGGTCGAGCTTGTCGTAATCAACGCCGTTGAAAGTCGGCATCAAGCGGGAGATCTCGTCCATGATTTCACGGGGGTGGTCGTAGTGCATGTCCACGCCCAGAGCCTTGGCAAAACCCAGCGTTGCCTCCCAGTCGGCCAGTCCAGCCTTGGGGGGCATGGCCTGTCGCACTGGTGAAATGCGGCGCTCGGCATTGGTAAAGGTGCCGTCTTTCTCGAGGAAGGACGAGCCCGGTAAAAATACGTGGGCGAACTTGGCGGTTTCGTTGAGGAAGAGATCTTGCACCACCAAACATTCCAGTGAAGACAGCGCAGCCTCAACATGATGAGTGTTGGGGTCTGACTGGGCGATGTCTTCGCCGTGGCAGTACAGGCCTTTAAATTCACCGTCGATGGCGGCGTCAAACATATTGGGAATACGTAGGCCGGGCTCGGGGTCGAGCTCGACTTTCCAGTCATTCTCAAACAGTGAGCGAGTGTCTCCGTCAGAGATGTGGCGGTAGCCGGGCAGCTCGTGGGGGAAGGAGCCCATATCGCAGGAACCCTGCACGTTGTTCTGCCCGCGCATGGGGTTAACACCAACGCCTTCGCGACCGATGTTGCCGGTGAGCATGGCGAGGTTGGCGATGCCCATTACCGTGGTCGAACCCTGGCTGTGCTCGGTAACGCCCAGGCCGTAGTAAATGGCTGCGTTGCCGCCAGTGGCAAACAAGCGAGCAGCGGCGCGGATGTCAGCGGCGGGAATACGAGTGACGCTTTCGGTGGCTTCCGGTGAGTTTTTAGGGTCGATAATAAAAGCGCGCCACTCATCGAAGGCCGGTGTTTCACAGCGCTCGGCAATAAAGTCTTTGGCTTCAAGCCCCTCGTCGATAATCACGTGGGCCATGGCGTTGATAAAGGCGACATTGGTGCCTGGCATAACGGGCAAGTGGTAGTCGGCTTTGATATGGGGTGCGCTGACCAGCTCGATTTTGCGCGGGTCGACAACAATCAGTTTGGCACCTTCGCGCAGGCGTTTTTTCAGCCGTGAGCCAAATACCGGGTGGGCGTCGGTGGGGTTGGAGCCCATCACCATCACCACGTCAGTTTGCGCGACGGAGGCGAAGGACTGGGTGCCAGCGGATTCACCGAGAGTGGTTTTTAAACCATAGCCCGTGGGCGAGTGGCAAACCCGGGCACAGGTGTCGACATTGTTATTGCCGAAGCCAGCGCGCACCAGTTTTTGCACCAGCCACACCTCTTCGTTAGTGCAGCGCGACGAACTAATGGCACCAATACTGTTGTGGCCGTATTTCTTTTGAATGCCGCGCAGGCGGTCGGCGGCAAAGGTGAAGGCCTCGTCCCAGCTGACTTCGCGCCACTCGTCTTCAATGTTGTTGCGCACCATCGGTGAGGTAATGCGGTCCTGGTGGGTGGCGTAACCGAAGGCGAAGCGACCCTTAACGCAGGCGTG
>QNFO01000203.1 GCA_003646355.1 Gammaproteobacteria bacterium | reverse complement strand
TGACTAAACACGAGCCCACGAGCTACCTCACCAAAAACAGTAAGCCGGCACCCAGCAACATACTCACCAGGCCCAGTATACGAATGTTTTTGTCATCGGTTTTAGCCAGAGACAGCATCATATTGCGCCAGCCAGAGGGTGCCAGAAACGGCATAATACCTTCAATAACCAGGACTAAACACAGCGCTGCAAGAAGATCTTGAGCCATTACAATCACCTATCAAGGCATACCCCGTAAGGCCCTTAAGCCCGCAACAGTCGCAAAAAAACCGGGCTTCCCCGGTTTCCAGCTATCTTACCACCCGAGACAATCGAGGGCTGTATTTTTTACCGCGATCGACCTAAGGGGCACATTGCCACTTAGGTCATTAGCGATGCTCTCAGTTCGACTGCCCCTTCGAATTCTTCAAATAGCGGAAAAACTCGCTATCGGGCTCAATCAACATAATATCGCCCTTCGATGAAAAAGCGCTTTTATAGGCTTTAAGGCTACGGGTAAAGGCATAGAACTCAGGGTCTTTACTGTAGGCAGCAGAGTAAATCGCCGTGGCTTTCGCATCGCCACCACCGCGTAGTTGCTCACTCTCTTTGTAAGCATTAGCCACAATAATAGTTTCCTGACGATCGGCATCGGCGCGAATTTCTTCAGCCGCTTCCTTACCAATAGAACGCAATTCACGGGCTTCTTTTTCCCGCTCGGCCTTCATGCGACGGAACACTTGCTCGCTGACCTCCGAGGGCAGATCGATACGCTTAACGCGGACATCGACAACCTCAACACCCAGGGACTGAGTAACGGTTTTATTCAGCTCTTCGGTAATGTTGTGCATCAACACATCGCGCTCACCGGAGACCACTTCGTGCAGAGTGCGCGTACCAAACTGGTTACGCAGGCCATCGTTAACACGGTCGCCAAGGCGGGCGTGGGCCACGGCTTCATCACCACCGGTTGCCTTGTAGTAGGCCTCGACATCCTTAATTCTCCATTTGGCAAAAGCATCGACAATCAAACGCTTCTTCTCGCGGGTCAAAAAGCTTTTCGGTTCGGCATCGAGAGTGAGAATTCGCGCATCAAATTTATGCACCTTGTCAGCCATAGGCCATTTGAAGTGTATGCCAGGAAGAATATCGGCTTCGACAATCCGGCCAAAATGTAATTTAACACCCCTTTCTGTCTCTTTAATGATGTAGATACAGCTATTGCTAAAGGTAATCGCGATGACAACAAGGACTAAGAAACTTGGAAATCTCTGGTTCATTAGCGTGACTCCCGGCGCTGGCTATTGGATGACTGATTGCGAATCCGGTCAATCACCGCTTCCGTAATAAGATTGATATCAGCCGAAGAGAGCGACCTCATCTGGCTACTACTGCCACTGCTACTGGTTCTGCCAGGGCTAGACGCTTGCTGCTGCATGATTTTATCGAGCGGCAGGTAGAGCATATTATTGCCACCCTTAACATCGACCAGCACCTTCGAGCTGTTTTCCATCACCGATTGCATGGTGTCGAGGTAGAGTCGCTGACGCGTGACTTCGGGCGCTTTTTGGTACTCGCCCAACAACATCTCAAAGCGCTCCGTCTCACCTTCCGCGTCGGCAACAACGCGAGCCTGATAGCCTTTCGCCTCTTCAAGAACCCGCTTGGCACGACCCCGAGCTTCCGGCACGATGCCGTTAGCATAGGCCTGAGCTTCGTTGATCACACGCTCTCTGTCTTCCCGCGCCTTGATCACATCATCGTAGGCCGCCTTTACCGCAGATGGCGGCTTGGCTTCGAGGATGTTTACTTTAACCACTTTTATGCCCGTACCGTAGCTATCGAGATAAGTCTGCAGACGCTCTTTAACGTCAACACTTAACTGCTCTCGGCCAGTCGAGACCACCTCGTCAAGACCGCTGCTACCCACCACGTGGCGCAGGGCGCTGTCTGTGGCATGGCGCAAGCTATGTTCCGGCGCCTTCACATTGAGCACAAAATCTTTTACCGACTTAATGTTGTAGTGCACAGTCAGTGGTAACTCAACAATATTTTCATCTTGTGTGAGCATCTGCCCGCGCGTCTGATACTGGCGTTCTTCCGTAACCCGAACTCGAATCACCAGATCGACCAGGGGGGGATTCCAGTGCAGGCCATCGCCAACAATTTCATGGAACTTACCCAGGCGTAGCACCAGAGCCTTCTCTTTAGCATCTATCTGGTAAAAACCCAGCAGACCCCAAATCACCGAAATAATTACCAGGATGCCAACGATGGCCGTACCACCGATACCGCCACGACCACCATTACCGGAGCCACCGCCGCCAAAAATTTTGCTAAATTTATCGCCGATATCTTTCAGGGCTGCGTCGAGGTCGGGCGGATTACCGCCTTTGCCACTACCGTTACCCCAGGGATCTTTGCCGCCACCCGGTTCATTCCAAGCCATTACCCACTCCAGTGAAAGTACAGGGCGCAAATTCTAACAAGCCCTGATTGAAAAGCCAGCAAACATCAATAACTAGCAACAATGAAAAATTATGAGAAATCTAAAACTGCTCTGTGACGACAACTCGATCTGTCAAAACTAAGCTCATCTAAATAGTGACCGCTATGCAATGAGGACGTCATTAATTATTAAAATTATCGACCTCGGGTAGCTCCGGCTGAAGCCCCACTTGCTTCGACGTCAAACCTGAGGCTTTCAATAAGCGCAGCCACTCTGCCTGGGGTAAACGCACCTCGAGCAAACTACTGCCATCATCCTGAATTATTTCTTCGAGTACGGCACCAGCCTCAAACAATTGCGCCCTAAAACGTCCCAGCTCATGACCCAGCGTGCACTTACCGTGAACCTGATCATGACCCAATAACTCGCGCAGTGCCAGCGGCAGCAAGTCAATGCCGATATTGTCCTTGGCAGACAACCAAATGGCGAGGGGCTTACCATCGCCATTGCGCTCAATACGCGGCTCGACGCCATCCAGCAAATCAATCTTGTTATAAATTTTCAGCACCGGAATATCACCGGCACCAATTTCATTCAGCACTTCGTTAACGCGCTCAACATTCTCAAGGCGCTGCTCTGAACTGGCATCAATAATGTGCAACAGGAGGGTCGCGTTAGTTGCCTCATCGAGAGTCGCACGAAAAGCCTCGACCAGTTTATGGGGCAAGTGGCTAATGAAGCCCACCGTGTCGGCAAAAATCACCGAACCCACTTCGGGTACCTTAAAGGCGCGCATCGTCGGGTCGAGGGTGGCAAAGAGCTGGTCGGCGGCATAAACATCGGCACCCGTAAGCCTGTTAAATAAAGTCGACTTGCCTGCGTTGGTGTAACCCACCAACGCCACAGTGGGTATTTCGGCCCGACGCCGTGAGCGGCGACCCTGCTCGCGCTGGACACGCACCTTTTTTAGGCGTTTAAGAATGGATTTAATACGTACGCGCAGCAGACGTCGATCGGTCTCGAGCTGGGTCTCACCCGGGCCGCGCAAACCGATACCGCCTTTTTGTCGTTCGAGGTGAGTCCAGCCGCGAATCAGCCGGGTACTCATATGCTCTAGCTGAGCGAGCTCAACCTGCAACTTACCCTCGTGGGTTTGCGCACGCTGAGCAAAGATATCGAGAATTAAACCGGTACGGTCAAGCACCCGGCAGCTGAGCTCATGTTCAATATTGCGCTCTTGGCTGGGTGATAGGTTGTGATTGAAGATGACTAAACCCGCGCCACTTCTATCGACTTCCTGTTTTATCTCTTCAAGCTTGCCGGTGCCGACAAAGAACTTTGCGGTGGGCACATCTCGACTGCCGGTAATAAAAGCAATCGGATCACCACCGGCGGAAATCGCCAGTTCTTCAAATTCTCGGGGATCTTCCGGTTCGCGCTCGCTGTTTAAATTCAGATGAACAAGAACAGAGAGCTCGCCGGATTCGGGGCGGTCAAAAAACAAACAGCCTCCTAATCGTCCACATC
>QNFO01000202.1 GCA_003646355.1 Gammaproteobacteria bacterium | reverse complement strand
GTCACCGTCGGGTTTACAGCTACCGCCACCTGCCTTAGCAAAACTGTCTTTACAGCGTATGGGGATATCTTTGTCGCGCACGCGTTTACTTTTCACCAGGCAACCCTGTTCGCTGGTGCGCTCACCGTTGAGTCGTGAAATAGCCAGTAGGTCGAAGCGTTCTGTGCCCAGGTCGCTCACGCCTTTGCCACTCAGGCTAATATTGCCGAGCCCGGTGGTGTAGCGCTCAATAAAAACCTGTTTACCTTTAAGGCTTATCGAGGCTTGCACGTCATTTAAATGGGAGCCTTGTGGCCAGTCGTTTTTACTCGGTATTTTTTCAATGAGTGCAGCGATATCGCAGTAGCTTTTTTCGATGTTAAAGGTGGTCAGGTAAGGTTTGGCAAGATTGATTTCGCCATTAGCGTTTAAATGCTGGTGAAGTTGCTCGGCATTGTTGCCGCGCGTTTGGCCCTGAAATTTAGCCGTCAGGCTGCCCGTCAGAGCCGCTTCACCGCTAGTCGCGATCAGCGCCTTGTCGACAGCGAGTTCACTGACCGTTGTTGTGAAATTTACTTTCGGCTCTTTGTGCTGCAGGTTAATCGTTGCGGTGGCGTTAATGTCGCCATCAAACACATGACCTGCGAGCTGTTCTATTTGCACGATATTATTTGCCGCCTTGAGTTTTATCTGCAGTTTTTCAGCCGTGATGTTGTCGGCAGTGAGACCGTCGAGGCTAATGTCGATAGCGGCATTGCCGTCGCCCACCCACAGCAGGGGCGCAACAAGGGGGGCGAAAATTAATGCGGATTCGGTGTTAGCGGCAGCGCTAGCTTGTTTGTCATCAGTGGTGTCGCTTTCATTGGAGCTGCTTATATAGCGGTTTAAGTCGATAGTGCTGCCATGCAGTTGCAGGGCAATATTGCGCGTCGGCCCGAAGGCCAGTTCGGTGCTGCCATCAAGAGTTATGTCATCGAGTGTCAGGTTTAAGCGGCTGATGGAGAGAGCCTCGTTATTGCCTTTAATGCTCAGCTTTAAACTGGCTTGTTGCAGGGCTTGTTTATCAGGGAGTTCCGGAAGCTCTATAGCCCAGTTTGACAGCACTTTGCGCAATGCCAGCGGCGGCACAGTGATTTCACTTTCAAAGGCAATGTTGTCGTTGACGCTTTGTGCGGACATTGATGCCCGCAGGCTGGCTCCGGCGCTATTGAGCTGAAAACCCGTTATTTCTAGATGGGGTGCGTCGGGCTGCCCGGCAGTAAGTGAGTCGAGGCTAAGCTCAATAGTCGGTTTACCGGCGAGCAATAATTCGAGCACAGTATTTCTTAGGGTAAAGGCCTGAGTGTTTTGCTCGACGCTCGCGTCGGTGTCGATTGAAACAGCCATTGGCTCAGGCAGGGCGGGGTCGCTGTAGTTAAAGCGGGCTTTGAGCTTGAACACTTTACCGTCAAGATTCAGGCCCTGAATCAGCAGGTTAATGTCGCTCAATTGCTGCGGACTTGTGGTATTAGCCACGGGCGGTAGCTGTAGGCGACTATTACTGATTTCGAGGCTTTCAATGGCTAGCGTAAAAGCCGGGGGTGCTTCAGTGGTATCTGTTGCTTCCCCAGTATCGTCAGGCTTAGTGGTAGGGGCGGCGGCGAGTGGGGCAATGGCGGTATTGGTGGCTTGTTCTGCAGTGCTGAGTCGAATATCAGCACCCTCTAAACGTATCGCTTTCACTGATAACTGGCGTTTCAACAGGGGCAGCCAGGCAAGGTTGAGATCAGCTTGCTCGAAACTAATTTCAGGTATTTCGGCACGGGAGCTGGTGATGTGGGTGGCGCCAATACTGAGGGCCAGACTGGGTAGTAGTTGCCAGCTCAGCTCGCCTTCAATATTGAGCGTAATATCCTGTTCTTTCGCAAGCTCGGTCAGTTGCGGCTTATAGCTGTTGGGGTCTATGGCAAAGACAAGATAGGCGAGAGCAATGGTGGCCAAAAGGGCTAGCGCGGCAAGTGTGCCGATGATCCATTTCGTTGCTTTCATTAAGGAGGGGGCCTTTCGATTGAGTGGCATGCTAGCGAGTACAGCATTAGAGCGTGATACATCGCCGGGGTTCAACAGCTCAAGTTTAAAACTGAGTCTTCGTTTCAATTTTGGCTAAATCACAGTGCCGTTTGTCAGGCCGCTAGCCCCTTTGGGGAGGTGTCCGTATAATGCCGGCTTGCCGCTTGTGGCTGTGACGTAGATGTTGCGGGCCAGGCTGAACCGGAGAGTAAAATGAGTGAACGCAAGGCGACCGTGAGTCGCGACACCCTCGAAACAAAAATCACCGTTGCTATTGATCTCGATGGCACTGGTGCGGCTGACTTCGATACCGGCGTGCCCTTTCTCGAGCACATGCTCGACCAGATTGCGCGCCACGGCTTGATCGATATATCGGTTAAAGCCCAGGGTGACACTCACATTGACGACCACCATACGGTGGAAGATATCGGTATTACTTTCGGTCAGGCAGTGGCGAAAGCACTGGGTGATCGCAAGGGGATTTATCGCTACGGCCACGCCTATGTGCCCTTGGACGAAGCTCTGTCGCGAGTGGTTATCGACTTTTCCGGCCGTCCAGGTCTGGTTCAGGATGTGGTTTACACCCGCGCCCGTGTCGGTAATTTCGATGTTGACCTGGTGTCTGAGTTTTTTCAGGGCTTCGTTAATCACGCCGGTGCTACTTTGCACATCGACAACCTGCGGGGCAGTAATACCCACCATCAGGTAGAGACTGTATTCAAAGCCTTTGGCCGTGCCCTGCGCATGGCCCTTGCACCCGACCCCCGTATGGCGGGTCAAATGCCTTCAACGAAAGGCACCTTGTAGTAAAGGTGCTTTGTAAGGCTTAGCCGTTGGCAGCCTTAGCGCAATGATTTTAGTACCCGGCACTTCAAACGAGTAAAACTATGAGTGATTTCCGCAGCCGCATTGCCGTGCTCGATTACGGCATGGGCAACCTGCATTCCGCCGCCAAAGCGCTGGAGCACGTGGCACCCGACGACCACGTCGTCATCACCTCCGACCCGCTGGAAGTAGCGCGGGCCGATAAAGTGGTCTTCCCCGGTGTCGGTGCCATTCGCGACTGCATGGCAGAAATCCGCCGTCTTGGTTTTGACGAGCTGGTCAAAACTGCCATCGCCGAAAAACCAGTACTGGCAATTTGTGTCGGCATGCAGGCAGTGATGGGTCACAGTGAAGAAAATGGCGGCGTTGACTGCCTCGATATTCTGCCGGGCAATGTGCGCTATTTTGGGGATGACCTGCGCGCAGCGGATGGCGAGCGATTAAAAGTACCGCACATGGGCTGGAATAAAGTGCATCAGAGCATCGACCACCCGGTGTGGCACGGCATTGCGCAAGATACCCGCTTCTACTTTGTGCACAGTTATTACGTCGAGGCCGAGCAAGCCAGCGATGTTGCTGCGACCTGTGACTACGGCCCGCAATTTGCCGCCGCGCTGACCCGGGGCAATCTTTTTGCCGTGCAGTTTCACCCGGAAAAAAGCCACACCGCCGGCCTGCAATTGCTGAAAAACTTTGTTAACTGGGATGGCGGAAGCTGAAGGGCCGAGTCCACGTTGCTCGCCTGTCATCCGTCGTCCCATTGATTCAACCTATTGAAAGAGAATACTCGAATGCTAATTATCCCCGCGATTGATCTTAAAGACGGCGAATGCGTGCGCTTGCGCCAGGGCCGTATGGAAGACTCCACCGTGTTCTCCGACGACCCCGTTACCGTTGCCGGGCGCTGGGTTGACGCCGGTGCTCGTCGCCTGCATTTGGTCGATCTCAATGGCGCCTTTGCCGGTGAGCCAGTGAATGGCGACGTGGTGAAAGCCATCGCCAAGCGCTATCCCGAACTACCCATTCAAATCGGTGGTGGCATTCGCAGTGCCGAAACCATCGAAGCCTATCTACAGGCCGGAGTCGACTACGTGATTATCGGC
>QNFO01000201.1 GCA_003646355.1 Gammaproteobacteria bacterium | reverse complement strand
CACTGTTTATCTGCACGCCACGCCCTTATTTCACGCGGCGGGTGCCTCGCGGGTTTACAGCATGATTGGCGCCGGCACGACCAATATTATTCTTCCCGCCTTTGAAGTTAGTGCTTTATTGGCCGGTCTTGAAAAAGGCACTTGAAGAGTTGCAGCATGTCTCCTTCACCCAGTCCTACGGTATGACTGAGCTGTCACCGGCGGCGACCTTTCTCGATGCCCGCTATCATGTGCTCGAAGGCCCCGATGCCGGTCGTCTGGCCTCCTGTGGGCGGCCGGTTTTTAATGCCGATGTGCGCATTGTCGATGAAGAGGATCAACCCCTCGCAGACGGTGAGGTTGGCGAGATCGTCGTTAAAGGCCCCATGGTGATGCAAGGTTATTGGCAAAACCCCGAGGCCACAGCAGAGGCCATACGTGACGGCTGGATGCACACGGGTGATGCGGGCTACCGTGACAGTGACGGCTTTTTCTACATTGTCGATCGAATTAAGGATTTGGTGATTACCGGCGGTGAAAATGTCGCCTCAGTTGAAGTCGAAAACTGCATTTACCAACTTGATGCAGTGAGCGAATGTGCTGTGTTTGGTATTCCCCATGAAGACTGGATTGAAACCGTGCATGCCGAAGTTGTCACCAAGCCTGGCTTTACCATTACTGAAGCTGAGGTAATCGCCCACTGTAAAGGCCAGATGACCACGTTTAAATGTCCGCGCAGTGTCGTGATTCGCGACCAGCCCTTGCCGATATCTGGCACCGGTAAAATCATGAAGAATGAACTGCGTAAGCCCTACTGGGAGGGGCGCGATAGAAAGGTTTAACAACACCTCTTCTGCCGCCGGCCTCTGAGTCTCCTGGGGTCGGCAGTGTTTATACTGCCTGTTCTTGCTTCTTGATCTGTATCAACCAGGGCCAATTAAAGGCTTTATTTTTGATAATAATAATGATTATCAAATGATAATTACTTGCATCTAGGATTCCTGCTGTGTAGTATCTTCTGCGTTCCCGAGGCCGGGCAGGGTTTTCCGGCACTTACAACAACGACAAGGAGATTGAGCATCAATGAAAAATATCGTAACAGCCGCAGTTCTTGGCGCAGCCCTCTGCGTTTCCACCCCGCTACTCGCCGCTGAAAAAGCCAGCGAAGAAATATCAATGGCGCAAATTATGGTGCTGTTGAAAAGTCAGCAGCGTGAAATTGATGCCTTAAAAAAGCAACTCGCCGAGACCAATAAGCAGGTCGTTATTAGTGAGCAAAAAATTGAAGCCACTGCCGACACCATCGAGTCCGTTGCCACCGCCAGTGAGAGCTACGCAAAAATCGCCGACTGGGCCGATAAAACCCATATCGGTGGTTACGGTGAGCTGCACTACAACGACAAGAACGGCAGCGACAACCAGGTCGATGCCCATCGCTTTGTACTCTATGTCGAACATGAGTTTACCGATGACGTGCGGTTTTTCTCCGAAGTTGAGCTGGAGCACTCCATCGCTGGCGATGACCAGAATGGTGAAGTTGAGCTGGAGCAGGCCTACATAGAATGGGATTACGCTAAAAACCACAACGCCACTTTTGGCCAGTTTCTTATCCCCATCGGCCTGATGAATGAAACCCATGAGCCCGATACATTTTATGGGGTTGAGCGGAATTCGGTCGAGAAGAATATTATTCCCGCCACCTGGTGGGAAATCGGCGCCATGCTCGGTGGTGAAATTGCCCCTGGCTTTAGTTACGACCTGGCGATTACAAGCGGTCTGGAAACACCCACCACGGGTAAAAATGCCTACCTACCACGCAAGGGTCGACAGAAGGGCAGCAAGGCAACGGCCGAAGACTTTGCTTATACCGGTCGGCTGAAATATACCGCTATTGCCGGTCTCGAATTGGCCGCAACCTTGATGTATCAGGAAGATATTGCCCAGGGCATGGGCGGGGATGATGCCAGTGCGCTGTTGTGGGAAACCCATGCGGTTTACCAAGCGGGCGGTTTTTCTCTGCGTGCGCTGTACGCCATGTGGGACATTGATGGTGATGAGGCGCAAGCGCTGGGCCGCGACGAGCAGGATGGTTGGTATATTGAACCGTCTTATAAGCTGACGCCAAGGCTGGGTTTCTTTGCTCGCTACAGTGAGTGGGACAATAATGCTGGCGACAGTGACAATACCGAAATTGAAGAGTGGGATCTGGGCCTTAACTTCTGGCTGGTTGAGAATGTTGTCTTCAAGGCCGATTGGGCCGACCAGAAAAATGGCGAAGACAGCTTTAACCTGGGTGTTGGCTGGAGCTTTTGATTTTTAATTCACCCTTACAAAGACGACTGTTGAAGTGTCGGCAAGGCTTGCTCAAGGGATGGCCCTTGAGCAAGCCTTGCGCCCCTATGAAACGATTCAAATTCGCTTGCGCGCTAATGCTTCTCCTCTTGCCTTATTCAGTACTGGGCAAAGGCGTTTACATGAGCCCAGAGGCTTTTTTGGCGGAGTCTTTTTCTCCGACGCAAGCACTTATCGAGTCGCTATGGTTGACGGATGACATTCGCGAAAGTGCAAAACAAATACTTAATCACACCTATCCCGGTTTGCGTATTCGTTACTGGCACGCCAGCGAAGCGGGGCGTTTGCGCACCGCCTGGATTATGAATGAGGTCGGTAAAACTCGGCCCATTACCATCGGTATTACTATCGTCGATGGTCATATAGAACGTGTGCGCATTCTTGAATTTCGTGAAAGTCGTGGTGCCGAGGTGCGTATGGATTTTTTCACCCGCCAGTTTGTCGGCCTTTCATTACGCTCGCCCAAGCGTCAGCTCAGTGACAATATCGACGGCATTACCGGTGCCACACTATCGGTTAAAGCGGTGAAAAAAACCGCGCGTTTTGCACTCTATCTTCATCAGTTGATTGCAACAGATGCCCTCTGATCTACTAAAACGCTGGCACGGACGCATGGGTGTTCTCGCCGCCGGCTTTGTCTTGCTATTGGCCTTCACCGGTCTTTGTTTAAATCATGTGTCGGGCTGGGGCCTGGATAGCAAAGCCTTGCGCTCCCCTGCTTTATTAGGCCTCTATGGAATGGCGGAGGTCGGTACTGTGGTGAGTTACCCCCTGGCCGATGCCTATATTAGCCAGAGCAATGGCCAGCTTTTTTATCAAGGCAAAGAGGTCGACCGCTGCGAAGGTTCTCTGGTGGGTGTGCTGAAACTTGGCTCAAAAACCACATCGCAAATTGTCGTGGCCTGCGAGCAAGAGTTGCTACTTTTTTCCCCGACTTTGCAATTGATAGAAAAGATTGGGCCGACCTTTGGTTTGCCCACACAGGTGCAGCGAGTCGGCCTTGTCGATAACGAGTTACTTATCGACACCAGTGGAGGGCTATTTTTAGCTGACCTCAATGCTCTGCGTTGGACGGCTGTGGAGGGCGAGGGCGTGCTAAGTTCTCGCCAATGGTCTAAATCCGCTCAGGCACCCGAAAGTTTACGTCTCGCCCTGGCTGCAAGTATTGATAGCGAAGATATTAGCTATGAGCGCCTACTGCTCGACATTCACAGTGGTCGCATACTGGGTGAGTGGGGCGTTTATCTGGTCGATGCCATGGCGATATTATTTATGCTGCTGGCTATCAGCGGTCTGGTGATTTGGCTGAGAGGTAAAAGGTCTTAAGGCTTGATTCTATAAAGTCGGTGTCTTTTTGTTACGGTCGTCGCTTTATTGCCAGTGGCTTTATAGACAGTAATTTTATTGGCAGTGACCTTATTGCCAATGCCCCTATTGCAAATGCCGCTGACGTAAATAATAAACGCCGTCTTCAAAGCGCTCAAATAACTGATCAACTCCCGGGTGCTTAACCGGCTCGGTATAGGGATCGGTAATGAGATTTTGCTGGGCAACGTAAGTGGTGTGAATCGCGTTGTCGACCAACACGTGATACCAGGGCTCATCTTTGGGCGGGCAGGATCTAGCCATTTGTTGATACCAGCGCTCGCTGAGCATAAAT
>QNFO01000200.1 GCA_003646355.1 Gammaproteobacteria bacterium | reverse complement strand
TAATGCACCAGGGGCGGCTTATTGGTATTGGCCCGGCGGATGAACTTATCGCCGCATTGCCGGCAGATGTAAAAGCGGAATCGATTGAAGATATGTTTCTCGCTTATATTAAAATTGAAGATGCTCGTCTGGAAAAAGAACAACAGAAACTTGACGCAGCAAATGCGGGGCAATCGAAATGAAGCTGCATCGTCTATACGCTGTTATGCGTAAAGAAACGCGCGAAATTGTTCGCGATCACGTCACTCTATCAACGGCCTTTTTATTCCCGATAGTGATGTTGTTTATGTTCGGTTACGCAATTTCTCTGGAGGTTGAGAATGTCAGCTTTGGCGTTCTCGACCAGGATCAGACACCGTCCAGTGCCAATTTGATTGACGAATTTACAGAAAGTGCCTACTTCAAACTGGTCAGAAATTACGACTCAGAAGTGCAGATTCACAAGTCGATGGAAGTGAATGAGGTCAAACTGGTGCTGGTGATTCCACCCGGTTTTAATTCTTTAATTGGCAGAGAAGAAAACCCCGAGGTGCAATTGCTGATTGATGGCACCTACTCGGCAACGGCATTAGTCGCTTTAAATTACGGCATGACCATTGTGTCTAAATTTAAAGAAGAAAAAGACAACTCGCTGATCGATGTGCAAACGCGCATTTGGTACAACCCCAGTTTGCGTAGCATGATTTATGTCGTTTCCGGCCTCTATGCAGTCATTATCGCCGCCTTTCCCCCGCTATTAACCACCCTGGCTATTGTGCGTGAAAAAGAGAGCGGCTCGATTCAACAAATTTATGCCTCGCCCTTAACTGTGCCCGAATTTTTACTTGGCAAGCTGATTCCCTACGGCGTTATTTCATCAATACAATTGGTCACTATTGTGGCTCTGGGTTATTACTGGTTCGGGGTGCCCTTCAATGGCAGCCTTGGTTATTTAGCCATTGCTGGTGGTATTTATGTTTTTTGTAATGTCGGCATTGGCTTGCTGATTTCGACCATTACTAATAGTCAGCTATTGGCCGTGTTGCTTGCCCTGGTGGTGACGATGATGCCATCGATATTATTTTCGGGCTTTGTTTTCCCCATTTATGCCATGGCAGAGCCAGTGCAGGCCTATACTCATCTTTTCCCCGGACGTTATTTTGTCGATGTGTCGCGGGGCATTATTCTTAAAGGTGCAGGCCCATCGGAAATGATACGGCCACTGAGCTTTTTATTGGTCTATACCCTCGGCGTATTTTTTGCCGCCGTGGCCATTTTCAAGAAAAAGGTAGCTTAACAGCACTCGTTCTTTTAATTATTACCGGCCCCAAGAGAGCCGAGCAGGAGAGCCGACATGTGGACTCGACTTAAAAGTTTAATGCTTAAGGATATTATTCAGTTTTCACGGGATAAAACTATTCTCGGCGTGGTGTTCTGGCTCTATACCATGGAGGTTCTGATCTGCGGTTACGCGATGACCTTTGAGGTAAAGGATCTCCCTATTGCCGTAATAGACCACGATCAGACGGTTATTAGCCGCAAGCTGGTCGACAAATTTACCCTGTCGGAAGCCTTCGAGGTTAGCGGCTATCCAAAAAATCAGGAACAGGCCGAAAGCTGGATGCGCAGCGGCAAGGTCAAATACGTGATGATCATCCCCAATAACTTTGGGCAAGACCTGCGTCGCGGTGAATCACCAGGATTACAGATACTGCTTGATGGCACTAATTCTAATGCGGCTTCTCTGGCCAAAGATTATACGGCCGCCATTGTGCGTAATTTTGAGGTGGAGTTTAGCGACAACCCCGCCGCACTGGGCAGCACCGTGCGCCCCGTGGTACAAATCTGGTACAACCGCGCGCAGACCCTGGAGTCTTTCGTCGTACTGTCGATGATCGTTGCGGCGATTATGATGGTGGGCACGATTCACTCGGCCGCCTCGATTACCCGCGAAAAAGAAGTGGGCACGATTGACCAGTTAATGGTGACACCGACTCAGGTGTGGGAAATTTTCCTGGCCAAAACTATTCCGACACTGGCTGTGGGTATTCTCGCCTTCTTCCCCAGCCTGTTTATTATTTGGTGGTTTGGTGTGCCTATCAAAGGCAGTATGCTGCTGTTTATTTTCTTGATGGCTATTTTTCTGGTCAGCGCTATTGCCATCGGCGTGTTGATTGCGTCTATCACCAAAACCCTGCAACAGACTTTGTTGCTGTGTTTTTTCGGCCTCTTCCCCATCTTGTTTTTGTCCGGCACCATGACGCCAACAGAATCGATGCCCTCATTTCTACAGCCCATTACCTATCTGAGCCCGGTGAAATATTTTATGGATATTTGCATGGGTATCTTTCTAAAGGGCGTTGGTATGGCCGAGCTGTGGCCGGCAGCGTTGAATATGGCCTTGATTGGTGCAGTGTTGTATATCATTGCCGCGTGGCGTTTTAAGCACAACTTATCGTCGTAATAGTATTTGATAGCGACGGTATAAATAGCAGGGGTATAAAACAGGCATATAAAAAGGGGCGTAAGGCAGCCCCTTATTTATCTAACCATTTGCTAATTGAGCCGACCATTTTGTCGGGCTGTATGTCCCAGTTATAAGATTCAACCAGTCTGTCGTCAGGGGTCATCAGGTAAAGCACTGAGCTGTGGCTCATTGAATATTCCTCTTCAGTTGCCTCGCCCTTTTCCGTCGCAATCTTGGCGCGGCTGGCCTTCCAGGCTTTTAATACCTTGGCGATCTCATCGGCTGAGCCAGTTAAATAAATAATTCGCGGATCAAAGGCTTTGGCGTATTCTTTGAGCCGTGCCGGTGTGTCGCGCTCGGGGTCAACAGTAATAAACAAGGGGTAGAGCTTATCGTTGAGCGGCCCCAGTTGATTAAGCGCCTGGGTCATGCGGCTGAGTGTTGTTGGACAGACATCGGGACAATGAGTGAAACCAAAAAAGATAAGCTTGTAGCGGTCGGCATAACTTTCATTGTTAACAGGCTCGTTGAATTGATTGACCAATGAAAACACACCGCCAATTTGCGCTTCTGTACCCGGAGGCACCGTGCCCTCGCTGCGCCCCAGTTGTATCAAATAGTCGACAAGGGCAATGCCGCCGATAATAAGGACTGACAATACGACGGTGAGTAATCCGCGTTTAAGGGTTTGGGTTTTCATAGGGGCGTTTTACTTTATCGGGTGGGAGTGAATGCTGTGCTTGTCATAATACATATTAGGACTTGATAATACGCTGATGAATCATAGACGACAAAATAAATTCCGCTGGTTGACCTTTGTTCTTTTGTTAGCGTTAACGATGGGCGCAGGCTATTTCCACTATCGGCAGCAAATTTTTGAAGTCTTTGCTGCAGGCACCCAATGGGTGTTGGTGACCTGTGGTTTTCAGCCGGAAGAAGAAGCCGAGCGTAGCGAAAGTCTACAAAGTGATCAGTTGCGAAAGTTATTTTACGCGGCACGCATGTTTAATAGCCCACCACCGGAAGAGCTGTCTGAAGAAGATGCCAGGGCCGATAAAAAGTATCCGGGTGTTGGCTTCGGTTTAGTTCATACTTTTAGCACCAAGCCCGTGCCGATAGTGATTGGTGGTTGGTTGTTTAGCATTCCCTGCACCTATTTCGCCGATGCACGCGACTGTCAAAAAAGCGGGGGTTCAGTCGCTCGCCTTAAAGTCAGTGTCGAAGGCTTTAGTGCCATAGGTGAAGACAATATCGAAGCATTTCTGGCGGCCTCCTCTGCTGAAATCGTCGCTATTACCCTCGCTGGGTTAGAGGGTCGCCCCCAGCAATGGTGGCGGCAGGAAGCAGCGCCAGAGGGTTATAGCCTTTACCAGCCAAGGGGTTTTGCCGGTGGCACTGGCGGATTACTTTGTACGCAGCCACAGCTGAAGCGCGGCGTAATGCCCCACTGCTTGCTGCGCTTTATGCACGGTAAAGATGTTTATGTCGAAGTGAAGTTCGCCGCGCAACTACGCGATAAGTGGGCCGATATTGAGCAACAGGCCCGAACCCTGAT
>QNFO01000199.1 GCA_003646355.1 Gammaproteobacteria bacterium | reverse complement strand
GGGACATCTAGAGAATCACCCGCCGCCAGCAAAGCCGCCTCGACGATTCTTCGCAGTTGATCAGCGTCCATCACTCAGCCCTCGCTTTCAGGTGTATCGGCCCCAGGAATTCATTTTGAACAATCTCAACCAGGGATTCTTTGACGAGTTCCATCATCGCCAAAAAAGTGACAATCACGCCCTGACGCCCTTCATCAAGATTAAACAGGGTAATAAAAGGCACAAAACGCTTGCCGCTGAGGCACTGCAGTATATGGCTCATACGCTCTCGGGTCGACAGCACTTCAAACTCGATGTGATGACTGTCGGTCAACTTAACCCGGCGCATAACATCGGCCAGGGCCAGTAGTAATTCGTCCATTTCAACGGGAGGGTGAGCGCGGGGGGCTCTATTTTCTCCGGCTTTAGCACTAGCGGGGAACACATCCCGCCCGGTGCGCGGCAGCAAATCAATATCTTCCGCCGCCTGTTTAAAACGTTCGTACTCCTGCAAACGGCGAATCAGTTCGGCGCGAGGGTCTTCGTCGCTCTCCTCCTCTTCATGTTGACGAGGCAGTAGCATGCGCGATTTTATTTCTGCCAGCATTGCCGCCATTAATAAATACTCTGCCGCCAACTCCCACTGCATAGCCTCCATCAGCTCGATATAGCTCATGTATTGATGGGTAATTTCAGCCACATTAATTTCGAGAATGTCGAGATTCTGTCGTCGAATGAGGTAAAGCAGGAGGTCTAGCGGGCCTTCAAAAGCATCGAGAATGACCTCGAGGGCCTCAGGCGGAATATAGAGGTCACGAGGCAATTCGGTAACTTGCTGGCCCTGAACAATGGCAAAGGGCATTTCATTTTGCTGCGGGGCCAGCGTTTTGCCTGGCTGGCCATCGGTCAATTCAGCAGCGTCGGTATCGGCTTCACTGGAATGCGCATTGTTGGGAAGGGGGTCAGATGTCACTGCGCTACCGAATCAATTTTACGAGATCGGCCATTATACTGTTTCGCCCGTCGCGGTGACAGAAGCAATAGGCTACGGTGAAAAAATTAAAGGCCGAAGGGGGCCAGGTCACCCTTGCCGGCACGTATCAGTTCTGGCGCATCACCGGTGAGGTCAATAATCGACGTTGGCTCAAGCCCGCAATAGCCGCCATTAATAATTAAGTCGACCCGGTTACCGAGCATATCTTCAATATCCTGCGGGTCAGTCAGGGGGTATTCATCACCCGGCATAATGAGCGTGATGCTCATGAGTGGCTCGCCCAGTGTTTCGAGTAAGGCCTGGGCAATATGATTTTCTGGTGCCCGTAGACCAATAGTTTTTCGTTTGGGGTGCATCAAGCGGCGCGGCACTTCGGAGCTGGCGTCAAGAATAAAGGTGTAGGGGCCGGGGGTATTGGCCTTGAGTAAACGGAAGTCCTGATTATCAACCTTGGCGTAAGTTGACAGTTCTGACAGGTCACGACAAACCAGCGTAAAGTTGTGATTCTTCTCCAGCGAGCGGATTTGACGGATTCGATCCAGCGCCGATTTATCGCCAATGTGGCAACCCAGGGCATAAGCCGAGTCGGTCGGATAAATCGCCACACCGCCGCCACGAATAATATCCGCGGCTTGCTCAATTAAGCGCTGCTGGGGATTGTCAGGATGTATGTAAAGAACCCTTGCCATAAATAGTACTTACCACCGTAATTTGCCGCGACTATAAACCCTCTACCGTCAAAATTCGACCGCCAATACTAATGCCCCCCATTTTGGCATATGAGCGTGTGCGAAAATAAGCTGAAAGCGCTAGAATAACCGCCACCATTGATCCTGATCAACGATTACGGTCAAGCATTCCAACGAACAGAGACGAGCATTATTTAGTGAGTAGTCGCGAAACCAAAGCCACCATCAGCCCCGATAGCCCCCCGCCAGCACAAATACGCCCTGCGCCGCCCAAACAGGAGAACATGCTGGTCAACCTCGGCTTCAATGTCATCATCCCGACGTTGATTTTGACCAAACTCAGTGGCGATCAGTACCTCGGTACTACCTGGGGTGTCGTTGTCGCCCTGCTCTTCCCCATTGTCTATGGCCTGCGCGATTTCCAGCAACGGGGCAAAATTAACTTTTTCTCCGGCCTCGGTGTCTTCAGTGTGGTGATGACTGGCGGTATCAGCCTGCTTGAACTCGACCCTCAATACCTGGCTTATAAAGAAGCCGGTATACCCGCCATTTTTGGCCTGGCCACACTCATCTCACTCAAGACGCCCTACCCCCTGGTGCGCACTCTGTTATTCAACGACACAGTGATTGAGATTGATAAGGTGCATCACGCTCTGGTCGAACACAACAGCGTTGAGGCCTTTGACCGGCGTTTAATTACTGCCTCGTGGATAATTGCCGGCTCTTTTTTAATCTCGTCTATCTTGAACTATCTATTGGCGACGATGATTGTCACCAGTCAACCCGGCACAGTTGAGTACAACGCCGAACTGGGTAAAATGACCGCACTCAGCTTCCCGGTGATCGCTGTGCCGGCAATGATTATGATGATGGGCGCCATGTTTTATCTGTTTCGCGGTATTACCCGCATGACCGGTATGCCCTTTGAAGACATTATTCGCGGCCACCACCACGAAACGGAAAACAACAGTGATGATAAAAACAAGGACACTCAATAATGTGGTATAGCCTAGTTTGTACGGATGTAGCAGATAGTCTGGCCCTGCGCAAAGCCGCCCGCCCCGCCCACCTACAACGCCTCGAAGCACTGCGAGACGCCGGCCGTTTACTGGTCGCCGGCCCCAACCCCAGCATCGACAGTGAAGACCCCGGTGAAGCCGGCTTTAGCGGCAGCATCATTATTGCCGAATTCGACTCGCTGACAGCCGCTAAAGAATGGGCTGCCCTGGACCCTTATCAAGCTGCCGGTGTTTACGCCTCGGTTAGCGTCAAAGCCTACAAAAAGGTGTTACCTTAATAAACTTTGCGAGCTTACCTTGGGTCTTTGTCCAGGGTGGTTTTTCAACAAGCCCAACGTTCTTACAAAGAGCCTATTTCAAAACAGACCGATTATTCATACTCACTCAATTGCCAACGGTATTGTCATGTACAAACTTTGTTTAAGCCTGCTATTAATAGCACTCTCGCCAAGCTTGCTGGCTGAGACACGCTATATCTCTGATGAGTTTCGCGTACCGCTGCGAAAAAGCCCCTGTAGCCGCTGCGCTATTTTGCACCAGGGTCTTAAAACTGGATTGAAACTAGACTTTATTGAAAGTGCCGACGGCTGGAGCCACATTCGCACACCCGGCGGTATGGACGGCTGGATAGAAAATCAATATGTCGTTACGCAGCCCATCGCCCGCGACAGAATCGCCCGCTATAAAAAACAAAACGCTGCACTCAACACCAGTAATGCCAAGCTTAAAGCTGAGGTAAAAGAATTAAAGGCTAACAATAAACAATTAGGCGGCCGCCTTAATGCGGTGAGTGATGACAACGAAGCGGTGTCCCGCGAACTCGCCGATATTAAAACAGTGTCTGCCAATGCACTCAATCTGAAAGTGCAAAATCAACAATTACTGGAAGACAATGGCAAGCTACAGGGTCGGATTGATGTGCTCAGTGCCGTGAAAGTACAACTCGAAAGTAGTAATACTCAAAAGTGGTTTCTCAACGGCGGCATAGCCGTTTTCCTCGGCGCAATACTCAGTATTCTTCTACCCCGTTTAAAAGGTAAGCGCCGTGGGCATTCCGAATGGGCTTAAGTGTTAGAGGGCAGTTCAGGTTTAAGCAGCACTTTATTCGCCAAGGTTTGCTGGCTTGCTGTGTCCTTCTGTTCTGCAATAAGCTGTGGGCCGAGACCGGCATAACTGCCGCACCTGTCGAGACAAAGCCTCGCATTATTATCGCCACCAACCTCGGCGATATTGAAGTAGAGCTAGCACCTGAAAAAGCACCTCTGACCGTGCGTAACTTTTTACAATACGCCGATAGAAATTATTACGACGGTACTATTTTTCACCGGGTTATT
>QNFO01000198.1 GCA_003646355.1 Gammaproteobacteria bacterium | reverse complement strand
GTATGCGTTGCACCTCAAAGTGCGGCGTTTCCATTGAGGGGTTGGGCAGGATGGTCAGGCGAATGTTATTTCGCTGTTCAATTTCGCCAATTTCATGGCGCTTTTCGTTGAGTAGGAAGGTGGCGACAGGTACGGGCGTAATAGCGCGAATTTCTTTACTGCTCTCTTTCTGCGCTTCTTCTTCCATTAATCTCAGGATAGACAAAGCGATAGAGCGAGTACCACGAATGGTGCCCTGGCCACTACAGCGGGGGCAGACTTTAAAGGTCATTTCTTCCAATGACGGTTTGAGACGCTGGCGAGACATTTCGAGCAGGCCGAAGCGTGAGATGCGACCAACTTGTACACGGGCGCGGTCGATTTCCAGGGCCTTGCGAATGCGACTCTCGACTTCACGCTGGTTTTTACTGGCCAACATATCAATAAAGTCGATAACGATCAGGCCGCCGACATCACGTAAGCGCAGTTGGCGGCCAATTTCATCAGCGGCCTCAAGATTGGTTTGGTAAGCCGTCCCCTCAATGCCACTACCTTTGGTAGCGCGAGAGGAGTTGATATCAATCGAGACTATGGCCTCGGTGATGTCGATAACAATAGAGCCGCCCGAAGGTAATTTAACTTCCCGCTCGAAGGCGGTCTCGATCTGATTTTCAACCTGATAGCGATTGAACAGAGGGATTTTGTCTTCGTAAAATTTAACCTTGTTGTGATCGTTGGGCATGACTTGCTGGATAAAGGCAGAGGCCAGCTGGAACACTTCGGGGCTGTCGACAATGACCTCGCCGATATCGGGGCGCAGGTAGTCGCGGATGGCGCGAATAACGACATTACTTTCCTGAAACAGAAAGTGCGGTGCTGAGGATTGCTGAGCTTCGGTGTCTATCGTTTCCCAAAGGTGCAGCAGGTAGTCGAGATCCCATTGCAGCTCTTCAGCGGAGCGGCCAATACCTGCGGTGCGAACAATAATGCCACAGCCTTCAGGAATGGTCAGGTTGCGCATGGCTTCGCGTAGTTCGCTACGCTCATCACCCTCAATGCGTCGTGAAATGCCACCCGCTCTTGGGTTGTTGGGCATTAGCACCATGTAGCGCCCAGCGAGGCTGATAAAGGTCGTTAGTGCCGCGCCTTTATTGCCGCGTTCTTCCTTCTCAACCTGGATAACAACTTCCTGGCCTTCTTTTACCAGGTCTTTAATTTTTGGACGGCCTTCACCGCCGCCAGAACCCTTTTTGAAGTACTGGCGAGAAATTTCTTTGAGGGGGAGAAATCCGTGACGGTCTGCACCGTATTCGACAAAAGCAGCTTCCAGGCTGGGTTCTACGCGGGTGATTTTGCCCTTGTAGATATTGGATTTCTTTTGGGTGTGGGTGCGGTTTTCAATATCGAGGTCATAGAGGCGTTGACCGTCGACCAGTGCCACGCGTAGCTCTTCAGGCTGGGTGGCATTAATAAGCATTCTTTTCATGGTATTCCTACATTTTCCTGCGGTGTATCGGTGCAGCGAAAATGCCCGGAGTTGGCACAAAAAAGCGTCTTCGTCGTAACTATCTAAAAACAAATAGACTGTATTCCCCCATTGTAGCGGGGTATAAATCCTTTTATTACGACATCGTAGGTCAGTTGTTTTAGCTCTTCACCATGGGGTGATTAGCGTTCTGAAGCTGGTTTAAAGCTAGCGTCGAATTCCTTTGCGCGACCTACGTTTGTTAGCAGTGGTTTATGGCTCGTCTTAATTTGTAGCGGGTCTAAAATAAGGGCTATAAATTAATGATTCTAAATAGCGGGTTTATCGTGCGCTTTTTGTCTCGTTCGACCGCCTCATTGCGGGTCGATAGCACATCGTGATTTCAGTTCCTGCTTGCCAAAGTTCGCTAATAACAATGTTGCTTGTTTGTACTTTATATCTGGGCATATCGTGTGCATTTCAACACGATTGACGAAAAGTGCCTGCTTTACTGTTTGTGAGGCAGACACTCGATAAAATTTAGTTACTTTGTGGGAGCCCCGTTTTAGGGGCTGTATCACGGCTGAATTTCACCAAGCCATGATGTTTTTGAGCAATGGCGAGGTACACCAAATCCTGCTCAGGCGCGAATATAGCAATATTTAGTAAGTTGTTCAATTGAAAGAATAAATTACAGCTTATTGGTAGAATGCGCGGATTCATTAGTGGGTAGGGTAAGGTGAGCGAAACAGAAACAGCGTTTGACCGGGTGCAGTATCTTGAGATCAGTGATGACCAGGCCGGTCAGCGTATCGACAATTTTCTCTTAAGTCGTTTAAAAGGTGTGCCTAAGTCACGCGTTTACCGGCTGTTACGCAAGGGCGAGGTGCGGGTTAATAAAGGCAGAATTCGTCCTGAATACCGCCTGGTCGAAGACGATGTGGTCAGAGTCCCCCCTATTCGGGTGTCTAAACAGGTGGCTGCCGTCCCCGGTCGTTCTCTGCGTGGTATTTTGGCGCAGAGCATATTGCTGGAAACCGAAGAGTTTCTGGTGATCAATAAACCGTTTGGTCTCGCTGTGCACGGTGGTAGTGGCATTAATCTTGGTGTCATTGAGTCTCTGCGAGCGATGCGTGAGCCTCATGATTATCTTGAATTGGCCCACCGGCTGGATCGCGACACATCGGGCTGTTTGCTAATAGCCAAAAGCCGCCGCGTGCTAAAGCACTTACAGGATCAAATGCGCCAGCGCTCCATGGACAAGCGCTATATCACGCTGGTGTCCGGGCGATGGGCTAAAGAACGGCGAGAGGTCAATGCGCCTCTGCTTAAAACGACAGTGGCATCGGGTGAGCGCATTGTGCGGGCCAATAGCGAGGGCAAGGCTTCCTTGACGCGTTTTAAATTGCTGAAACATTACGCCAATGCGAGCTTGCTGGAGGTGAAGCTGGAGACTGGCCGCACACACCAGATTCGAGTGCACTGCCAGCTGGTTGGCCATCCACTGGCTGGCGACCCTAAATACGGTAATGAGAATTTTAACCAGACACTGCGGGAAGTCGGTTTGAAACGTCTTTTTCTGCATGCGGCGCAGCTGGCCTTTACATCGCCAGGTACGGGTGAGCGGGTTAAGGTTGAAGCGCCTCTGCCGGATGCACTGGAAGCCCTGCTTAAGAAACTTTAGCTGGGACGGTCTAAATAGCTTTTAAAATCCCGCGCTACCTCGATCGCGGTTCCAGCATTCATTAAGGGATACTTTATGCCTGAATTACTCATTTTTGACTGGGATGGCACTCTCTGTGACTCCCTGTCGCGGATCGCTCTTTGCTTGCAGTTGTCAGCTGCCGATGCGGGTTTGCCCGAGCCAAGTCTGGCCGCTGCAAAAAACATTGTCGGGCTCGGCCTTGACGAGGTGATGAGCGAGCTATTTCCCTCGGCAGATAGTGCGACAAGGGCGGATTTGCGCACCTCTTATTCAAGGCACTTTATTCGTGAAGACAGTACACCCTCGGCTTTTTTTCCCGGTGTCAGAGAGCATCTGGAAAAGTTGCGTGAACAAGGTTTCACTATGGCCGTAGCGACGGGGAAAAGCCGTAAAGGGCTTGACCGAGTGCTTGATGCGGTCGATATGATAGGTTTTTTCCATAGTACGCGCTGCGCTGATGAAACGGCGTCAAAGCCTCATCCGGCGATGTTGTTTTCTCTGCTTGATGAATTTGATGTGGCACCAGAGGCAGCGCTGATGGTCGGTGATACCAGCTACGATATGGAAATGGCCAGTGCAGCGCAGGTGCCGCGCCTGGCGGTGAGTTATGGGGCTCACTCGCGGGAACGTCTGTTGGCGTACGAGCCGATAGCTTGTATTGATAAATTTGAAACTATTTACGCCTTAATATAAGACGGCGAGACGAAGTGCCCTGATAAAAGTTCGTCTTCACAAGGGTTTAAACCGCTAGCAGCTGTTTAGATACAAATGATTCTCACTCAGGCTATATTCTCTTAGGGAATATAGCCTATTGTTCTTGGGACAAGATAAACTTGCGGCAATGGGCGCATGGTGGCAGGGTGAAAGG
>QNFO01000197.1 GCA_003646355.1 Gammaproteobacteria bacterium | reverse complement strand
GTGCAGCATCGAGCTTCTCTTTGCTGATACCCAACCACGAACCACCGGGCGATGCCTGAGCCATGGCGCGAATTGCACCTTTGGAGTTATACCCGGGGGGCAGCGTGAACTCGGGGCGGCTAAAGCCATTTTGACCGCCACCGAAGGAGTAACCACGGCCAATTTCCTGGGCCTTTTCCTCGGTATCGGCAACAAACAGCGGCACTAAATAGCCAAAGTTTTCCGGCCCGGCCTGATAGCCCTCTTCGGCGGCTGTGTCTGCATAGAGATCCCACAAATCACAGGTGGCGCTAAGTGCAGAACCTAAACCTAAATAGGGGTAGCGTTTGCGCGCTGCCCACTGCACGGTCTCGGGGGAGAGCACACCGGGAATCCACTGCTGGGGCATTTCCTGATAAGGCTTCACCCAGGGGTTCACATGGCGATAGTGGAAGTGCTTGCCCTCGTAGCGCCAGGGGCCTTCTTTGGTCCAGCAGTCGAGAATAAACTGGTGGGCTTCGTTAAACATTTCACGGTTATAGGCCGGGTTGGCGTTGTTAAAGAATTGCTCGCTACCGGCACCGCGTACCCAGCCTGAGACCAGGCGGCCACGGGAGATAGTATCAATGGTGGCCAGCTCTTCTGCCACACGCAGCGGGTGTTTAATCACGGGCAGGGGGCTGCCAACGAGGATGAGTTTTACCTTGCTAGTGACGCGGGCGAGGATGGCCGCCTCGGTGGTGATGACATTGCCCATGCAATAGGGGTTGCCGTGGTGCTCGTTGAGGGCGACGCCGTCAAAGCCCACTTCCTCGGCGTAACAGTATTCGTCGATGAATTGATTGTAGTCGTCGGCGCCTTTTTTGCGGTCGTAGTACTTGTTCGACACACCAAAAAACGCCTTGTGCTTAAGGACGATATCTTCATCAATATGGCGGTAGGGTCGCTCAGTGAAATAGGCAAACTTCATGTTGATACCTCAGATAGACGATTAGTCATTGATAGTCAGTCGGGTAGCCATCAGCCGGGGCCTTAGTGAGTACCCGCATTAAAAGTGTTGTTTTTTCATGCTACCCGAAAAAGTCTCCGCTCTTAAGGAACAAATAAGCCCTGGTTGCGCTCTGTCAATACCCTTACCCAATTGACTCGCGAGAAATGCTTTAGTTTAGCCGCCTAAAAGGCTTCAGGCAGGACAGGTTGCGCGGCAATCACCACTGCGCGATGGCGGTTCAAAACGGCTTCATTCTCGATAGGGCCAATACGCGTGGTGACAGTCTTTTGGGTGTTAGCGGAAACGGCGCCAATGTTGAGTTGTGCCGTGGGGCCGGTAACAAAGTTACTGGCCATTTCAGTGACTTGCACAATAACGCCCTCGACGGGAATGTTCGTTTTGTTGTAGACCGAGACTAGCAAATAGCCATCGCTACCTATCGTGAGCCGATTGAGAATATGGCGATTGGGGGCACGGCTAAGCTCGATAATGACAAGCTTATCCTGTGCCTGTTTACCAATAGCATCCCTTGCCTGGGCGGCATCGCGGTAGTAGGTGATGGCGGCCTGTTCATCACCCCCGTCGCTAGCGATATCGCCGAGATAAAGACTGGCCACCGGCGTCGGCAGCAAATTCTGACTTTCGTAGAGATCCTGGCCCGCGCTAATTTGTCGCCCCTGTTTGAAGCGCAACAGCCCTCGGGCGAGATAATGGCTGAAATAGTTAGGGTTTTTGGCGATGGCGGTGGAGTAGGCTTTGTCGGCATTAGCGGGATTGTCGAGCATGGCCCAGGCGTGGCCGCGCAGCTCCCAGAACTGCCCTTCCCGGCTTTGCAGTTTCACGGCTTTATCAAGATATGCCAGCGCTTTTTTTGGATTTTTATCAGCCAGTGCTTTCATCGCATCAGTCTGTGCTGTGTAGGCCGGCTGGTCTTTGCGCAGGCGGGCGATCTTTTTCTGGAACAGCGCCCGGTTGGTGATGCCGCCAGGGGGGTAAGTCTTCACTTTCTCTTTATTAGCATTAACCCGGGCCTGCGAAGGAGGGTGGCTGGCAAACAGGGCACTGAGAAAATCACTCTGTGGGCCCTTGGATAGCTTGACGAAAGTCTCCTGTAATTTGACCGCTCCACGGGGGTCGTAGCCCGCCCGCACCATATATTCCATACCGTAGGCATCGGACTCAAGTTCTGCATCGCGGCCATAACTGGCCATCCACGCGGTGCTGCCCAGTTGCGCTGCCATGCCACCGAGCTCACCAAAACCATTACTTTGGGCGGCGGCACCCAGGGCTTGCGCGCCGATATTGATGAGGGTGCCGCGGGTCATTTGTGCGGCACTGTGGCGTGCCGCAGCGTGGACGATTTCGTGGGACAGCACGGCGGCGAGTTCCGACTCGTCCTCTAAGTGGATCAGCAGGCCGCGGTTGATAGCAATTTTACCACCGGGCAGTGCCCAGGCATTGGGCACGGAGTTATTGAGCACGACAAATTCATAGGGCAGCTTGGAGCGGTCACTGACGGCGGCCAGTTTTTTGCCGATGCTGGCGACGTAGAGCTGTATCTCGGGGTCAATATAGTAGCGCCCACCCTGGGCTTGCTGAGAGGGTAAATACTGTTGGCGACCTATGGCGACTTCCTGTTCGGCGGAGACGAGGGAAAACTGTCGCTCGCCAGTGACCGGATTGACTGCGCAGCCGATAGTCAGTAACAGAGCAACACTTAGACCGATCAGATATTGTTTACGCCGCACAGGATATTCCTCTTCACATAAGACAGCTTATAATGACACGATAGTTTAAAAATAGTTGAAGGACTCTCTGATAAAGGAAGCTGCGATGTTAATGGTGATTTCCCCGGCCAAAACACTGGATTTTGAAACACAGGCGGCGACTAGCGAGCACACAACGCCGGACTTTCTCGATGACTCTGCCGAGCTGATTGAACAGTTGCGCGAGATGTCGCCTCACAAGGTCTCGGCCCTGATGAAAATCAGCGATAAACTCGGCAATCTCAATTTTGATCGCTACCTGAGCTGGGATAAAAAGTTTACCCCAGAGAATGCCAAGCAGGCTTTGCTGGCTTTTAAGGGTGACGTTTATACCGGGCTCGATGCCGCGTCGATGTCGACGGCAGACTTGCAGTGGGCTCAGGATCATCTGCGCATTCTCTCTGGCCTCTACGGTTTGCTGCGCCCGCTGGACTTAATGCAAGCCTACCGGCTGGAAATGGGCACCAAACTGGCCAATGGTCGCGGCAAAGACCTCTATCAGTTTTGGGGCAGTAAAATCACCGATGCGCTGAATCAACATCAGGCCGCTGAGAATTTGCCGGTACTGGTCAACCTGGCTTCTAATGAGTACTTCAAATCGGTGCAGAGCAAGCAGCTCGCCGCCGAAATTATCACTCCGGTCTTTAAAGACTGGAAAGGTGATAAGTACAAAATTATTAGTTTCTACGCGAAAAAAGCGCGGGGCTTGATGGTTGCCTACATCATTCGCAATCGTCTATCGGATGTTGAGCAAATCAAAAATTTTGACAGCGAAGGTTATGTCTATAACCCGGCGATGTCATCGGCCCGTGAGTGGGTTTTCACCCGCGAAGCGGCGGCGAGCTGAACCCACTTCAGGAGACAGGCAATGGCCGATAAACCTTTTTCTCAGGCTTGCGATAATAATCAGCAGGCCATTTTAGCGATTCTCGAAAGGGTGTTTACCCAGGCCCAGCAGGTATTAGAAATTGGCAGTGGCACCGGCCAGCACGCGAGCTACTTTGCGCCGCGCTTGCCTCACTTAATTTGGCAGACCAGTGACCAGGCAGAATATCACCCCGGCATCAATGCCTGGATCGATGACGCGTCAGCGACAAATTTACGTCGCCCACTGGTGTTAAATGTTGATATGCCCGAGTGGCCAATCGCCAAGGCCGATGCTGTTTTCAGCGCCAATACCTGCCACATTATGGGCTGGGCCAGTGTTGTGAATATGTTTGCTCAACTTGAGAACGTACTCACCGCAGGCGGCACGCTAGCTATTTACGGGCCGTTTAACTACGACGGGCAATTCACC
>QNFO01000196.1 GCA_003646355.1 Gammaproteobacteria bacterium | reverse complement strand
TGACATTTAGATGCGAGCCTTCACTCTCAATACTGATTTCACAATCGAGCAGAACAGCCTGCAATAAACCTTTTATTTCTTCAATATCCATGAATTACCCGTTATTTGTTCCGCTATCCCAGCCGGCAATCACTTTATCAATGTCACCATCATTCTTTTGTGACGATTGCGTAAATTGCCCTCTGAAGGTTTTACCCAGATTAATACCATTGATAATGACGTTAATCACTTTCCACTGCCCATTCTTCAAGCCCATGGTGTACTCCAGCGGATAAGTGGCCTCTTCGCCCACTATTTGCTGACGCACAGTAATTTTGCGCTTATCACCAATGTCTTCTGCGGGCAGTAGTACAATTTTCTCACTGCTGTAGCTCAACAACCCTCGGCCATAGGTCTCAACCAGCCCTGAGCGAAAAGCTTCGGCAAATTGTGCTTTTTGTTCGCTACTGGCCACTTTTCCGTAGCCCCCCATAACCTTGAGTGCAATCCAGTCAAAGTCGACAACTTTGCCAAGAATCCTGTCAACCTGGCCAACAAAGCAGTCAAATTGCTGCTGCTTTACCGACTCTTCTGCAGCGTCATCTAATTCTGCGCGATGACGATCAATCTCCGCCAGCACTTCATCCGTCACCACCCCTATGAGTTGATAGGGCGAAAGCGCCGCTTCCTCAGCTGCCGCTTCGGACGCCATGCAGTTTGCCTGTGCCTGAGCAGCAAACATCAAGCCCGCCCAGCAAAGGGCCATGACTGTTAATTTTGTCTGTAAAAATTTTGCCAACATACTCACCGCTTCCTGTTTTTTTCACGCTTATCTAACGCGCCCTTCTTTTTATCCTGCTCAATTACCTTACGCAGGTTTCAACGGCCGCTTTTAAAGGAAGGCTCCTCCAAAAAACAAGCTCTACCAAAAGACAGCTTTTTTCTCAACAAGTGCCACGTTCTGGCCTTAAAAAGTCGCAAACTGACTGACTTTTTCGGCCGCGCACTATACCATCCCCGACCTGCTTTTGCGACTTGAGGCCGCTGCCAAAACAGCGACAAACTCACCGGGTTTCGAAACAACAAACCAACCTTGAACACTGAAAAAAGGAAGACCAACGAGCAATGAATGAACTACTGCCAGCCTATGTGGCAATCATTGCAGGCCTTATTGGTCTGGTATGGGGCGCCGACCGCTTTGTTATAGGCGCCGCTAGTGCCGCGAAAAACTTTGGCATATCACCCATGGTGATTGGCCTGACTATCGTCTCCATCGGCACCTCCGCGCCAGAGATTATTGTCTCCATCAATGCAGCATTGGAGGGCTCCGGCACCCTAGCCGTGGGTAATGCACTGGGTAGTAACTTAGCCAATATTGGCCTGGTACTCGGCGTCACCGCTTTAATTGCACCCCTGCCCGCTCAGCGCCATCTGGTTTTTCAGGAGGGGCCGGTGCTGCTGTTCGTCACCGCCCTCGTCGGCTACTGCCTCTACGATCAAATACTGGGTCGCACTGAAAGTCTGGTGATGCTGGCCTTAATCCCGCTGCTGCTTTGGGTAACCGTGAAATACAAGGTTCAACACCCCGACCCCGAAGAGGAGGCCGAGGTAGCCGAAGTGGAAAATATTGCCACCACCTCCAACGCCGCAGCAGCAACGTGGTTTATCATTGGTCTGCTAGTAATGCTGGCGAGCTCTAAAATCCTCGTTTGGGGAGCGATCACAACCGCCGCTGAAATGGGCATTAGCGAACTGGTCATCGGCTTGACCGTTGTCGCCATCGGCACCAGCCTGCCCGAGCTTGCCGCCTCGGTAACCAGCGCCCTGCGCGGTCATCACGATATTGCCATCGGCAATGTCTTTGGCTCTAACCTCTTCAACTTTCTCGCCGTAATGCCTATTGCCGGCGTCATTTCGCCCCTGCAACTAGACAGCGCGGTGTTTTATCGCGACTACCTGGCCGTTACGGCCCTGACCCTGTTATTGCTCGGTTCCATCGCCCTACATTATTTCAGACAAAGAAAACGTGAAGATAAAGCCGCGACCATCCACCTCTCCAAAAAATTTGGCAGCGTCATGTTGCTACTCTATGTCCTGTATTTCGTCGTTCTACTGCCGACCAGCTGACCTCAGCGTAATCGACCGCTATACTCCCGCCCATAGGACTAAATCAGGATACTGCCTCGATGAGTGAATTCGACTTTAACGCCTCGGCCCTGCGCACAATTCAGCTTGAAGCTAACGCCGTTACAGCACTGGCATCGCGTATTGATGGTGATTTCACTCAGGCCTGCCAGTTAATTATTGACTGCAAAGGCCGCATCATCGTCACCGGCATGGGCAAGTCGGGCCATATTGGCAACAAAATCGCCTCGACACTGGCCAGCACCGGCTCACCGGCATTCTTTGTCCATCCGGGTGAGGCCAGCCACGGCGACCTGGGCATGATCACGCGAGACGATGTGGTGGTCGCAATCTCCAACTCGGGCAACACGGCTGAAATCGTCACACTGTTACCGCTGATCAAGCGGCTCGGTATTCCCCTGATTAGCATGACTGGCGACCGAGAATCTCTGTTAGCCGAAGCCGCCAACGTCAATCTTGATGTCAGCGTCGACGAGGAGGCCTGCCCTCTCAACCTCGCGCCGACCACCAGCACTACCGTCACGCTTGTGATGGGGGATGCCCTCGCTATTGCTCTGCTCGAAGCCCGGGGCTTTACCGCCGAAGATTTCGCTTTCTCCCACCCCGGTGGCGCACTGGGCCGCAAGCTGCTGCTGCGGGTCTGCGACATTATGCACAGCGGCGATGAAGTACCTCGCGTTAAAGAAACGACCCTGCTTAAAGATGCCCTGCTGGAAATGACCGCCAAAGGCTTTGGCCTGACCACCGTGGTCGATGCAGACAACACCCTGATTGGCGTCTTTACCGATGGTGATTTACGCCGCGTGGTCGACAATCAGGTCGACATTAACAGCGCCACCACCGGCGAGGTAATGACCCGGGGCGGCAATGCCATTGACGCCAACATTCTCGCTGCACAAGCGCTGAATATCATGGAAAGCAAAAAAATCACCGCCCTGGTCGTCGAAGACGAAGCCCGTCGCCCCCTCGGTGTACTACACATGCACGACATACTGCGAGCGGGCGTCATCTAGTGAGCCAGTCAGTCAACGGAAGCCAACAATGAATCTTGCCCATACAACGCTAGCCGCCAAAAAAATCCGCATGCTGGTGCTCGATGTCGACGGCGTGCTCACCGATGGCAGTATTTACTACAGCAACAGTGGTGACGAATTAAAGGCCTTCAACATTCAGGATGGCCTGGGCATTAAACTCTTGCAGGGCGCCGACATTGAGGTCGCCATTATTACCGGGCGCAGCTCGAATTTATTATCACGGCGCACTGACGAGCTCGGTATCAGTAAAGTTATCCAGGGCCGTGAAGATAAACTCACAGCCCTCAACGAACTCCTGACCGACGGCTCCTACGAATTCGATGAAATTGCCTACATGGGCGACGACTTGCCCGATTTAGCCGTCATCCGCCGCGTTGGCCTGGGTATGACCGTCGCCAACGCCAGCCCCACCGTTGTCGAACACGCCCGCTGGCAGTCGAGTCGCGACGGCGGCCGTGGTGCCGTGCGCGAAGCTGCCGAGTTTATACTTAAGGCTCAGGGCAAGTTTGAACAAGCCATCGAGCCCTTCCTTTGAGGCATGCGCCTGCCACTCACATGATGTCGAACCTTTAAGCCGTGCTATCCATAAAAAATGCCATTTTGGCGAGCCTGCTCATCGTTGCACTCGGGGTATTCGTTATTTTCTGGGATGCAAATCCTGAAATTTTTATGCGTAAAAAACAGGCCCCCGTGTCCCCCTTATCCAGCGCTGATAGCTATATGAAAAACACGGTGACCCGCAAATTTAACGCACAGGGCCAGCCTGCATTTATACTCACCTCAACAGAGGGCGAGTACTTCCAAACTGCGAATCGCTTTGTCATGGCCGCGCCACAGGTCCTCGCCCACGCGACCGAAGAGGGTGAGCAGCCCTGGCATT
>QNFO01000195.1 GCA_003646355.1 Gammaproteobacteria bacterium | reverse complement strand
TGGCAATAATCGGCAAGCCGCTTTCGTGACTACAAGGTGCCATACCAGGCCAACGAAAGCGGCTTGCCGATTATTGCCATACCCACCACCGCCGGCACCGGCTCCGAAGTCACTAAAGTCACGGTGATTACCGATAAAGCCAGCGATGAGAAAATGCTGATTATGGGCCTCGGCTGCTTGCCCGCAGCGGCCATTGTCGACTACGAGCTGACCTACAGCGTGCCCTACCGCACCACGGCCGATACCGGCATCGACAGTTTGACCCACGCTATTGAGGCCTATGTAAGCGCCAAACATAACCCCTACACCGATACTCTCGCCCTATCAGCCATGGGATTAATTGCCCGCAATATTCGCAGTGCCTGCAACGAGCCCGACAACAAGTCCGCTCGCGAGGCAATGATGCTCGCCGCAACACAAGCCGGCATGGCGTTCTCGAATGCCTCTGTCTGTCTGGTACACGGCATGAGCCGTCCCATTGGCGCCTTCTTTCACGTCGCCCACGGCCTTAGCAATGCCATGCTGCTACCCGCCGTGACTGCCTTTTCTGTAGGTGCCGCGAAGGAACGCTACGCCGACTGTGCCCGCGCAATGGGATTAGTGAAACGCGGCAGTGATACCGACGCAGCGGTAAAAAGCCTGCTCGCTGAATTGCGCCAATTAAATATCGATTTAAAAGTACCATCGCCGAAAGAATACGGCATTGATGAAGAGAGCTATTTTTCGCTATTAAAGACTATGGCCGAGCAGGCACTGGCCTCGGGCTCGCCCAACAACAACCCCAAAGTGCCCACCGTAGAAGAAATGGCGGCACTTTATAAAGAAGTCTGGGACGCCTAAAAACTTTTCCCGCTGTAACTCAGCCCGGTGTAATTTAGCCCACTGAAACTAGAGCGTCTCTGATTAAGAACCACCACAACCGCAACCTCGCCACTGAGCTAATTCATCAAGCTCGGCGAACTCCTCTTCTGGGCTGAGGCCTTTTTGGTAGGCCCCGAAGTGCGTATTCAAGTCAGCCGATACCAACCATTGCGACTCACTTTGTTGAGCGATTTGTTGCAAGGCCTTATACCAGCGTAAAAAATCCTCCGAGTGCTCGGCTGTTGTCACCTGACATTACCCGCTAATGCCAGCAACCGAACAAAAGCCGGCAATGTACTCATCTTTCGATTTCAATTTTCACAGGAATCCAGTGGTACTGAATTTGATTCAACATACCCGTATTCCTAAGTGTATTCAGCGCCTCATTTAAAGTATCCAGCAAGGCACTATTGTTTTTGTTTACAGCCCAGGCCAGGGACTCTTTGGTCAATGGCTTATACAAAGCCATCAAACTCGGCCAATCTGAATCTTGAGCGAGATTCCAGCTAGTCGGGGCATCGTGAATAAAAAAATCAATGTCCTTATTTTTCAAAGCAGTGAATCCTGCTTCAGGGTTTTTATACGGCTTTATTTCAACCTCAGGGACATATTCTTTAACATACTGCTCACCCGTTGTGCCCGGCTCAACACCGACACGTATGCCCGCTTTGTACATTGCTCGAGGCTGGCTGAGTCGACCAATATCCGCTTTGCGAATAATCGCCATTTGGCCAATCTCAAGATAGGGCTGGGTGAAACTGATGCGTTTTGAGCGCTCAGCAGTAACACTCATACCCGACATAATGACATCGATATCACCCTTTTCGAGAGCAGGAATAAGCTCAGCCCAGGGATATTCTTTGAACTCAATCTTCTTTTTAAGCAGTTTGCCCAGCTCTTTAGCGGTAGCAGGCTCAATACCCGTCAGCTTACGGCCCTCTTTGTAAACCAGCGGCCTGTATTCAGGATTAAGCCCAACCACCAGCGTATTGCTATCTCCTGAGTGTGCCACCGGCAAACAGCACAACAGGGCCGTTAGACAAATGAAGAGTGAGCGAAACCATGATTTTATGTGCTTCATATTACCAGCATCCATTATTGGGATTATCACGACACATTAAGGCAGCACCCAATATAAGTTGTAGATTTGAAGTGCAGCTGAAAAGCTATCCACTTCATGTATTGGTTACGCCGCACTTAAGTCGAGCTTATGAACAGAACCTAGCTTTATTAGTTTTCTTGCCTGCCACAAGTCATAATTGTCTTGCATAGCCAGCCAGCTTTCAGGAGTGCGACCTAATGCTTTGGAAAGGCGGAGAGCCATCTCGGGGCTAATGCCACTTTGTGCTTTAATAATTCTATTTAATGTTGATGCTGCAACATCTAAATTTTTTGCCAAATAGCGACAACTCAAACCAAAGGGTTCCATGTATGTAGCCTGTATAAACTCACCTGGATGAGGGGGATTATGCATACTCATTAGTGATAGTCCTCATAGTTAACGATGTAAACATTACTTTCAGTAAAATCAAAAGTAACTCTCCAATTGCCATTCACAGAAATAGACCAGCGACCTTTTTGATTCCCTTGAAGTTTGTGCAGCCCATATCCGGGGATATCAACATCTTCAATACTAGTTGCAGTATCAAGTGCAGCCAGTTGCATTCTAAGTTTATTAACATGATCAACTTGAATACCTTTGGTAATACCAGACTCAAAAAACTTTTTAAGACCTTTATGTTTGAATGACTTGATCATATTGAACAGCGTAGCACGTTGCGCAACGCAGTCAATGGTTTTGTACTGCGTAACGTGCCCCTGTGTCAGGCTAGCTGTCACCCCTTAAAATCAAAAACACAGAGGCGGTGACTAAGTTATGGCCCGTTATTCCAATGAAAGTAAAGCAGCAATTCTGAACAAATTACTGCCACCATCAAACATGGCCGTGGTTGAAGTCGCTAAAGAGGAAGGTTGTCGGCACAAACCCTCTACAATTAGCGCTCTAAAACCAAAGAATCAAGATTGCCCCTGCCCGGTGAAAACCCCACTACACAGCAGAGGTCAGCCGATGCGAAACTAGCCGTGGTGTTTCAGACTGGCTCGGTGTCTGAGTCACAACGCAGTCAATCTTATCGAGAAAAAGACCTGCGTATCAAAGAGAAGGCGCTGGCGGAAACTGCCGCGTTACTGGTGCTCAGAAAAAAGCTCAATGCACTCTGGGCGGACGAGGAATACTAACCTCGGCCCAGGAGCGCACAGAGCTGGCAAGCTTGATCCAACAATCACAGGAAAATGGCATCGTTAAGAACCATAAATCAAAGACTTGATACTAGGCTATGCGGCCTCTTTTAAATAAGATTTTGTATGCACACTATTAAGAACCAGATTTTTAAACAGATCAATTAGGCCGATAACTTCAGCGTACAGGTTGTCAAATTCTATTTTTGTTACGCTAACTCTTTCTCCGTGACAAATCTGATTTCTAAGTCCCAGAAACCCCTCATCAATCATGTTTTCTTTCAGCTCAAATAGAGCGTAATCGATACCAACTTTTAGGGATATTTCTTTTAGTACTTCAGAGTTAAGGTTTGATTTTGTATCAATATATTTTTCAGGGTTTAATTTTATGGGGCTATCCAACCCTATATCACCTTTGGCGATTTTGGAGATGGCATCAAATCGCTTTACTGGAATTTGACCACCAAAAGCCTCAAATGCTGCATAAGCAAGGAATGATTCGTTAAGATCCTTATACTTTATCCCTTTAGATACCAAATAAGTTAACTTTGCAATTGACACTTGTTTTACGAAGCCTTCCCAATGCGCATATAAAATCGGAATCAACGAGCGTAGTAGATTATTACTTGCTGATTTTTTGGCCGATAGTGCAATGCCTCGCAAGTTGGTTAACTCCTTTCTTCTCCAGGCATATTCCGAAGAAACTAAATCTTCCAGCTCGTCTATAGACCTAAGGAACCTCTGATCAACCGTGCTTTTGACGAATTTAAAAAATAACCCCGCATTGACGCCATTAATACAGTGGTATTCCCCACCTTTTACGCCTGTCTTCCGCCTTTTGGCGGATGACAGACGTACCTACCCTATGGCAGTAGATATTTCTTGCCTACCATGAGGTTGGTAAACCCAGCCAGCAAGTGAAGTCGCTCGGTGTTTTTTGCAAGCCC
>QNFO01000194.1 GCA_003646355.1 Gammaproteobacteria bacterium | reverse complement strand
CTCTGGTGTGGCCTTGTTTTTTATATCGGCCAAACAGAGAAAGCGTAGCCCATCAACTAACTAGGCGACGCCGAGTACGGCGCTAAAAGCTAGAGCCGCTGCCGAAAAAAGAGCCTTCAGCCAATAAAAAGTGGGAGCCGGCCTGTAAGCCGGGTTCTGTCGAGAACAGTCATTCCTCTGGGATGCATGTCGCCATGCACCTCAAGCAACCTACCCGGATCCAGCGCGGGCCACGCCTAATGGATCCCTATTTGGTCTTGCTCCGAGTGGGGTTTACCCTGCCACGCCTGTTACCAGCCGCGCGGTGCGCTCTTACCGCACCATTTCACCCTTACCGGCAGCGAACTGCTTAGGCGGTATATTTTCTGCGGCACTTTCCGTAGGCTCGCGCCCCCCAGGCGTTACCTGGCACTCTGCCCTATGGAGCCCGGACTTTCCTCCATCCCAGCCGTCATTTGCTCAATAAAGAACGCACAACAAACCGGAACAGCGACTGCTCAGCCGACTCCCGCGCGAGAGGGTAGCAGAACTCGGCGAGCAGGCAAGCAGAAACTGAAAAACAACGACCAAAGAGACAATATAGTGCCGTTTATTCAGGCTGACATACCCGTAAAAAATAGACTACTATTGAGCGAGAAAAATAAAACGACCGATTAACGGATCACCCCTACCCGCACCAAATACCAATCAAAAATACCCAAAAACACCACTTTTAAAAAAGGAGCATTGCTATGCCACAAGTAGAAACCGCCATGGGGCCCATCGATGTCAACGACAACGGCATGTGCTTGATGCACGAGCACATCATTATCGCCGACTGGGATATGCGCCAGAACTATGACGATTACGTCGACGTTGAAAAAGAAGTACCGAAAGCCGTTGGCTCACTAAACAAGGCCAAAGAACGCGGCGTCAGCACCATCGTCGACCTAACCCCCGTCAACCTGGGCCGCGACATTCGCTCCATCATTGCCGTATCAAAAGCCTCTGGCGTTAACGTCATTTGCCCCACCGGCTTTTACTGGACCGAAGAAGCCTGGATGCACGGTTGGGATGCCAAGCACCTGTCGACCTATATGATCCGCGATATTACCGAGGGCATTCTCGACACCAACGTTAAAGCCGCCATTATCAAATGCGCTACCGACCACACCGGCGTCGATGATTTCAATAAGAAGCTCTTACAGTCCACCGCCATTGCCCACCGCGAAACCGGCGCGCCCATCTCCACCCACACCACCATTGCCAACACCTCGGCACGGGATCAGGTTGCCGCCTTTAAAGAATTCGGCGTCGACATGAGCCGCGTGGTGATCGGTCATCTTGGCGACTCAACGGATATCGACTATCTCGAAGAAATCCTCAGCAGCGGCTGCTTTATCGGCATGGACCGCTTTGGTCTCGAAGCCTTTCTGCCCACCGACGAGCGCGTTCAAACAGTCGTTACTTTGTGTGAAAAGGGCTACGCCGGGCAGATGGTGGTCTCCCACGATGCCTGTAGTTTTCAGGATTTCTTCGACGGTGAATACGTTGAAAAATTTGCCCCCAACTGGTGTTACGAGCACGTGCCCCGCGACGTACTGCCCGCACTGCTAGCCGGCGGCGTCAGCCAGGCCGACGTTGACACCATGATGGTTGCCAACCCGAAGAAAGTCTTTTCAACGGGCGGTGGCTACTAAGGCCCAACTGTAAATAATGAGCAGCGGGGGAATACACCCTAATCGGGTATTACCCTCTTAAAAAAGGCACTGTGGTATTTTCATCACAGTGCCTTTTCTCTCTGCCCTTCACACAGTGAAATACAGCGGGGGCATTAAGAAGTCGATTTACTGAATCTATTTCGCCTGCTAGCCTTCAAGATCAGCGGCAGATTGTAATCAGCACCAGAGCTTAAGCGCGCAGGTACTACACCCAAACTTAGCGCTACATATTCTAAGGATTGAATATATGCAGGCCATCACCCTCTCCATTAACAAGAAGGGTATTGACTATCTCGCGGATAAAATCATTTCCGCAGCCGCCATTCAATTTCTCGCCACAATGACGCCCCCCGACATCGATATCGATATCGAGTCCTTCTCACCACCACCCGATATGTCGGGCTATTATATTTTCCGACAGCCCAATATTCATCTGTCAAAGGGCACGCTCTCCCAGTGCGAGGCCCTATTCAAGGGTATAAAAATCCGTTCGGGGATCGGTGCCAAATTTGATTTGTGCTTTGCCCTTAACGATTTTTCAGCCAATTACCAATGGCAGGAGGCCTATCACCTGTTTTGGAAAATGACACGCCAAGGCGAGCACCGCAACAAAGTAATCGACAAGGGTGAAAGAGTTCACCGCTACAAGTTCTCACCTCTTTTCGCTGCGCTAACGATTAACACCGGACTAAAGTTTTCGTATCAAGCAGAGAACAAACGCTATGTCGTGATGGAAGACTCCATCACCGGCAATGCAGAAACCAGCCGCCACAACATACCCCAGGACAGTATTCTCCAGGTTCAGCCCCTCTCCTGCTTTAATACAGAACTGGGGGCGGCGATAACAAAAATGCTCAAGGCCCTCGGCTTGCCGCATTATTTATGCGAAATCTTCAACAAGACTTTTACCAGCATTCCCCGCAGCGGCCAGTTAGCACAGAATATTCATTTTGATTTTTCATTTGCCGATGCGATCGCCACGACTCGCCTGCGCTTGCAAAAACAGGAAAGCGGTCGCGAAGAGGGTCTCAGCCTGTGTGTGTCTGGCGGCATGCAGTGGATCGACAATCAGGGGCAAGCGCACACTTATGAAGAACCCCTGCCCAACTTACCCCATCCATCCATTGCCGCAGAGAACGATGCTCTTCCTATTAATATAAATATTTCAAACTATGGCATTAATGCGGCGCTTTGGGCCTATTTTAAGAGCGGTAGATTTAACGTCTCACTAAAGCCCGAGGATTTAAAAAACCCGAACTTACTTCACGCAAACACCTACGAAAATATCGCGCCCATCTTTAAATACCATCGACGCATCGACATGCATCTAAACATCAAACCAATGGCGGCACCCACTACACATTTTCGTCCCGTCTTTGCTTTCACAAACCAGACCATGGCCCTGCTCGAAAAAAAATTCCCGGATGATATTTTCAAACGACTAGAGGCCCTGCATGGAAAAACCTTGCTGGACCAGAAAAGTTTAAACCATGCGTTGAAGGACTGCCGCCTCAATGCTCAACAAATAAGCACCGTAGAAGACTTGAGCACACAGCCCGGTTTAATCCTTAATCACATTATTAACTTCACGATTACCATGCAGGACGACAATACCGATCACCATAAAATAGACTATGAAATTGAACTCTGCACGGGTATCAGCAAACTCTCTCTGTCGCCCCATAGCTCCCTTTTGCCAAAGCAGGCTTTTTCAAAACTTGAAAAAAAGGGTATGTCTGAAGAGACGCGCAATAAAATTAAAACGCTAATAGACCTGCCCTTTGCCTCCGAAAAATTATTGCACAAAGCGCTTGGCGATCGCCTCAGCGAAACAGAATCCACTGACTACCTGGATGACATCGTTGCCGAGACCACCTATCCCGTACAAACAGTGACCTTTGCATTTCAAGCCATTGCACACACAGCATCGAAGGTAGAATTAGTGGCCACCACTATTCCCGGTTTTGCCAATTACCGTATCGGCGCATTAATATGGGAATCCATCGGGAGTATTAAATACGCAAAAATTCTTGCCAATATTGGCAAAACCGGCATTCCACTACCCACCATTAAAAACTTCAACTACCACTTTGAAAGTGCTGAATTACAGATTGAAGAGAGCTATATAGCTATTGCCACTGACATCGAGCACCGTTGATCGCTAGCGGCCCCGTCTGTAAAAAGCCAGGCCCGAGTGAAAGGTGAAACCAATTATTTAACCGGCACACGGGGCCGACGAATCAAACCCTCTTGCATACATGAAGCCACCAGCGTGCCATCGCGGCTATAGAACTTGCCTAAGTTCAAGCCCCGCGAACCGCTGGCTGAAGGGCTTTCCATCATATAGAGCACCCACTCATCCAT
>QNFO01000193.1 GCA_003646355.1 Gammaproteobacteria bacterium | reverse complement strand
TTTACCTTGCTGGAATGGTATCGCCCCGGCTGGGATGAAAGTCAATTGATGGAAGAGCTCGCGGATTTGCTGGTGAGTGTCGGCTGTGGGCCCAACGCCGGTGCTCTGCGTGTGACCTACCGCGATATTTTTTTGGCCACGGTGAGTCTCGACCCTCACCAGGCAGGCCTTGCGGAGTTGGCTAGGCTGGCGAGTGATATCGCCCAGCGAGACATGAGTGGTGAGAGCCGATCCACTTGCCTGGATTTGATCTTTAGTTTTGAAATAGAAGCCCGCTTACCCCCGGGGATCGTGTTTGTGCACGACTATCCCGAGTGTCTGTGTGCGTTGGCGCAACTGGGTGTCGACGAGCTGGGCGTGACGGTGGCAAGGCGTTTTGAGGTTTTTCTTGATCGCACAGAATTGGCCAACGGCTACTTTGAGTTGCTCGATGCCGATGAACAGCGTCGCCGCTTTGTCGCAGATAATCGCCAACGTAAAGCCATGGGCAAAGCTGAAATGCCCGCTGATGAAAAGTTATTGGCGGCCCTCGATGCGGGCCTGCCGTCTTGCGCTGGGGTCGCGCTGGGTATCGACCGCCTGTTAATGCATCTTGTCGGTGCGCAACATATCGACGAGGTTATTGGCTTCCCTTATTAAAGCCGTCGATTAAAACGACTGCCCCGGTCCCTTTCGGCAAGCTTAGCTTTTAGTCACCAGCGCAACCTTCAAGCCCGTGATCCATCTTCTCTGCTGGATCGTCATCATTAGTAGAGCCGACCACTTTTGCGGGTACCCCGGCGACGATGGAGTGAGGCGGTACATCTTTTAACACCACGCTAGCCGCTGCAATTTTTGAACCTTCACCTATTTCGATATTGCCGAGCACTTTCGCACCGGGGCCGATCAATACGCCGCGCCGGACTTTTGGGTGACGATCACCCGATTCTTTGCCGGTGCCGCCTAGCGTCACCGATTGCAAAATCGACACGCAATCTTCGACCACCGCCGTTTCGCCAATCACCAGGCCTGTGGCGTGGTCAAACATACTGCCCTTGCCAATTTCTGCGGCGGGATGAATATCGACACCGAGCACCACGGATATGCGGTTTTGCAGTACCAGCGCTAGTGGACGGCGTTGGTTATGCCACAGCCAATGGGCGACGCGGTAGGCGGTGAGGGCGTGAAAACCCTTGTAATACAGGAAGGGTGTGGAAAAATCGTGGCTGGCAGAATCACGCTCGTAAATAGCAATAATGTCACAGCGCGCCTTGTCGATAATTGTCGGGTCACTGTTAAAAGCATCATCGAAAACTTCTCGTATTAATAGCGCGGGCGTGATGTCGCTGTGTAACTTATTGGCGAGATGAAAACTCAGGGCTGCTGCCAGATCATTGTGATTCAAAATGGTCGAGTGTAAAAACCCTGCGAGCACAGGCTCGTGGCGAGCGGTGACGGAGACCTCGTTAACCAACTGTTGCCAGAGGCTTTCGTTGCTGTGTTCGTTGCAGGGGCTTTTGTCGGAAGCGGCGGGCGTTTGCTTTGCAGGTGTCATCATTGAGTCGCTATTTTTAACGTGGCGACATTATCCGAATCCTGAGCCTAATTATCCAGTGGTGTACGGGCAAGCAGCCATATTTCTACCGACTTCGCCCCTGCTTTAAGTAAAGTTTGGCTCAGCGCCTGTGCTGTACTGCCTGTGGTTAGCACATCGTCGACCAAGGCAACGCGGGCACCCTGTAAAATATTGCTGGCACGGCCTGCAGCAAATGTATTGTGAGGTATCTGCTGACGCTCCTTGCGTGACAGGTGGTGCTGGGCTGGCGTATTGATGACCCGTTTTACGGCCCGTCGAGAGTGTTTGATATTCAGCTGTCGGGATAGCTCGCGGGTAATAATTTCGCTTTGATTAAAGCCTCGTACAAAGCGCTTTCTCCAATGTAGCGGGACGGGAATCAGTAGATCGGGCAATGTGCATTTGTCATCGTCGTCCTGTTCTTGAATATGCCTTGCCAGCAGTTGCGAAAGCACTTTGCCAGCGGCGAGCTGGCCGCTAAATTTAAAGCGCTGTAACAATAGATCGACAGGGTATTGATAGAGCAGGGGGGTTTGCACCGTGCTAAAGGCTGGGCGCTTACTCTGGCAGCGACCACAAATACCCGGGGTGTTGAGGGGGTTGGCGCAAATGTCGCAATGCAGTCCCAAACGGGGCAGGCTTTGCTTGCAGCTAATGCATAGATCAATATCGCGCCCTGCGGACATGCCACAAAGTAGGCAGGCCCCGGGTAATAGTTGATAGCTACTGAGGTCAAATAGGCGCTTTAGGCCAAATCCATTGGCATTACTGGAGGGTGTTTTTAGGGTGCCGTGTAAGGCGTGCTTTCTTGTATTCATATCAAAAAATCCTTTTTTTGATGGGTATTGGCGATGTCTTTTATTAGTGTTTTTATTGGGCCGTGGTCAGTATTTTATTGATGAGAGTACGATTGCGGGAACTCCTTTCCCGGTGGCCTCTCAAAGGCCTTATGAGCAGTCTAGTACAGATTTACTGTGGCGAACAGCTGGGGGCAAAACCCGGATGAAAGTTGCATTTATTTTTTGTTTGTTGGCATTGGTGAGCACTGTGGCAGCACAGACTAGAAATGGTTTTGATTTACAGGGCAGCCTAGTGCCGGCAGTGGAAATTCTTCGGGGCGGGCCACCGAGGGATGGCATCCCCGCAATTAATAAGCCGATATTTATGCCTGCAACGCAAGCAACTCTTGCTGCGAGCGATAGGGTTATGGGTGTGTATTTTAAGGGCATCGCCAAGGCCTATCCTATACGGATGCTCAATCGTCATGAGATCGTCAACGATACGTTTGCCCAAACAGGTGTGGTGATTTCTTATTGCCCCTTGTGTGGCAGTGGTGTGGTTTTTCTCTTACCGCAGAGCCCGCGAATCAATACCTTTGGTGTCTCGGGCTTACTCTATAATAGTGACGTGTTGCTCTACGATCGTGAGAGTGAATCCCTCTGGTCGCAGTTAATGCTGAAGGCGATTAGTGGCGAGCGCCGGGGAGAAACGCTGACCTTGTTGGCGGCCACCCACACCTCATGGGGCGAATGGCAAAAGCGTTATCCTGACACCTTATTACTTTCTGAGGCCAGAGCCTCGGGTGTGAGCTACAACAATAATCCTTATGCCGACTATGAAAACTCAGAGCAATTGTGGTTTCCCGTAGGGAAAGAGAGCGATGCCTTGCGGGCGAAAGAGCGTGTGCTGGGGCTTTCTATTAACGGTGTTGATAAAGCCTACCCCTACTCGGAACTGGCGAATTCATCGGCAGAGTTTGAGGATGTTATCGCCGGTCAGACCGTGCGGATAATTTGGTCCGAGGCAGGGCAGAGTGCCTATGCTCTCGACGCCGAGGGGCGACAGCTGCCAAGTGTGAGTGCCTACTGGTTTGCCTGGTTTAGCTTTCATCCACACACCTTGATCTACCGCGCTACTAATAAATAGATAGAAAAGTAGGGCATTAGCGAAGGTCTTTGAGCCATGGCATAATTCGTTAAATTTATCCCTCTCTATTGTTTTATCAATTTTATGAATATACGCCGTATAGATTTAAATCTGCTGGTTTATCTGGATGTTCTCCTTCACGAGCGCAATGTCACCAAGTCGGCTGCGCAGCTGGGCATTACCCAGCCAGCAATGAGTAATGGCCTGCGGCGTTTGCGTGATATGTTTGAAGACCCGCTGCTGATTCGCACCAGCGATGGTATGAGCCCCACCCAGCGAGCATTAGAGTTACAGCCTCAGGTGCGGGATATTCTCGCCAATATCGATAGAGCCGTACAGCCCCAGAAGGACTTTGACGCCCTCACCGCGCAGCGCGTATTTCGTATTATGGCTAGTGACTATGCAGAGTCGACGCTGATTGCGCCCCTGCTCAGCGAGCTGTCGCGCCTGGCACCGGGTATTACCCTCGATATTCTTACGCCCAGTGATGTGCGCCTGCAAGATGTGGAGCAGGGCCGGGTCGATATGCTCTTGAACCGCTTTGACGAAATGCCCCAGTCCTTTCACCAACTCACTATGTGGGAGGACGACTTCTCCTG
>QNFO01000192.1 GCA_003646355.1 Gammaproteobacteria bacterium | reverse complement strand
CCTGACCCAATACGAAGTTGGCACTAACGGCTTGGTCTACCAACAACTACTGGTTGCCCTACCCGCGCTCAGCGACGAGCAGATTGATTTACTGCCTCTCTACTCCAGCTGCCTCACCGAACTCGGTGTCGGCGATAAGGACTACCTCGCCACCCAGCTCTGGCAGTCTCAGGTTTGCGGCTCTATTAGCACTCACGCCTCGGTGCGCTGTGCGGTCGACAACCTGCAAAGTATTAGTGGACATTTAGTGTTAAGTGCCAAAGGCTTAGCGAATAATCAGAATGCACTTTGCGAGCTAATGAACACGACCTTTGAGTCGGTTCGCTTCGATGAATTACCACGCCTACGTGAACTCATTGCGCAAATTCGCGCGCGCCGCGAAAGCAGTGTTACCGGCAACGGCCACACCCTGGCCATGGCAGCAGCAGCTAGTAATGCCAGCCCCAGTGCCTGGTTATCCCATCGCTGGGGCGGCATGGAAGGCATCCGTCTCACCAAGCAACTCGACAGCAAACTGGACGAGCAGGTCGAACTCGCCAGCTTCGCCGCCAAACTTACCGAGCTTCACGCGCTGTTTTTAAAGGCACCACGACAGGCACTACTGGTCGGCGAACAAGAACACATGAGCCAATTTGCCACAGACTTTCTCAGCACACTACAGCCCGGCGACGGTTCGGCCTTTACCCCCTTTAGTCGCCCCCAGCTCTGCACCCCGAGCCAGCAACTGTGGGCCACCAGTACTCAGGTCAACTTCTGCGCTCGTGCCTACCCCACCGTACCGATGGGTCATGCCGACGCCGCACCACTGAGCGTACTCGGCGGCTTCTTGCGCAACGGCTATTTACACCGTGCCATTCGCGAACAGGGCGGTGCTTACGGCGGCGGAGCCGGGCAGGACAACAATGGCGGCGCTTTCCGCTTCTTCTCCTACCGCGACCCCCGCATTGAGGGCACCCTCGATGACTTCCAGGCCTCGCTGGTCTGGCTGCAGGAAGAGAAGCATCAATGGCAGCAAGTAGAAGAAGCCATCCTTGGTGTCGTCTCCGGTCTCGACAAACCCTCCTCCCCGGCCGGTGAAGCCAAGCAGAGCTTTCATGCCGAACTTTACGGTCGCGGCCGTGAGCAGCGCGAAGCCTTCCGCAATCAGGTGCGTGAAGTGAAGCTCGACGATTTGCAGCGTGTCGGCAAGGAATATCTCAACGACGAGCAATGCAGCACTGCGGTCATCACCAATGCCGATAGCGCCGCTAAGCTAGACGCCTTAAATTTAGAGTTATTTACGTTGTAAGCTACGTATTACCACATAGCTTAATAGGGAAGCGTGCTCTCTACTCGTGACCATCGGAGGCATGGATGCCGACACCGAGCGTACAGGGACGTATTCACAGCGTGTCATGAGTAGAGGGTATGCTTCCCCTCTAACCCCCTTTCCTATCCTCGAGCAACAGAAAGAATACTTTGAACCACGATAGTTTATTTTCCCGCCCCCTTGCCGATATTGCCGGCTTTACCTTCGATGCCGATGTGGTCGCCGTCTTTCCGGATATGATCCAGCGCTCCGTGCCCGGCTACGAAACCATTATCGCCATGACCGGCACGCTGGCCGGACGTTACGCCCAGCCCCAGTCAAGATGCTACGACCTGGGTTGCTCCCTCGGCGCATCGACGCTGGCCATGGCTCAGCATATTCAGGTGCCCGACTGCAGCATCGTCGCCATCGACAATGCCTCCGCGATGGTTGAGCACTGCAAAACGATTCTCGCCCATGACCAGCCCGACACCGCTGTGGAATTAATCTGCGCCGACCTGCTCGACACGCCTATCAATAATGCCTCGATGGTGGTACTCAACTTTACTCTGCAATTTCTGGCCCCCGAGGCACGCACCGCACTGATGCAGCGTATTTACGATGCCCTGTTACCCGGTGGCATATTGATTCTGTCGGAGAAAATTGCCTTTGCCGATGAGCACTTAAATCAACTGATGATTGAACTGCACCACAGCTTTAAGCGCGCCAATGGCTACTCCGAACTGGAAGTCGCACAAAAGCGCTCGGCACTGGAAAACGTCCTCATTCCTGAAACCCTCGACCAGCATCGCCAACGCCTCAGTAGCGTTGGCTTTAACAGCATCGACATCTGGTTTCAGTGTTTTAATTTCGCCTCAATCCTTGCCATTAAATAAGCGGCCAACAAGTCAGTGAATACCAAACAAGCGACCCTTAAATGATCGACTATCAAGACTTGATCGCCGGACTACACCAGCTCGGCAAACAACAAAGCAGCCTCAAGCAAAGTAGTCTCACACGCTGGGCCGAACAGCTGCCCGAGCAAATTGCCGAACAACTCAGCCTGCAGCGCTGGGGCGACCTGCCCCAATGGCAGCAAAGTCTGGCGCAATTGCCTGCCCTCACACCCAGTAGCTGTGACTTCAAAGACGCAGTGCGTATCGGCCAGGCTGACGATTGCAGCGAGCAACAACGTCAGACACTGCGCACCGCGTTAATGGAGCTCCACCCCTGGCGCAAAGGCCCCTACACATTATTTGGTCTCGATATCGACACCGAGTGGCGCTCTGACTGGAAGTGGGATCGGCTGCTGCCCCACATCGCCCCCCTGCAAGACAGGCTGGTGCTCGATATCGGTTGCGGCAACGGCTACCACTGCTGGCGTATGTACGGCGAAGGCGCGCAGCGGGTGATTGGCATCGATCCCTCGCCGCGCTTTGTGCATCAGTTTTACGCCCTTAAATCTTTTACACGTCAATACGGGCCAGATAAGCTGCCGATCGAAGAGCCGCCAGTGGATGTACTGCCCCTCGGCATCGAACACCTGCCCAATGAGCTGAAAGCCTTCGACACAGTATTTTCTATGGGCGTGCTCTACCACCGGCGCTCACCCTTCGACCACCTGCTTGAACTCAAAGCCTGCCTTAAAAACGGTGGGCAACTGGTGCTGGAAACGCTGGTTATCGAAGGCGATGAGGGCCAGGTGCTGGTACCCGAGGGCCGCTACGCGAAGATGCGCAATGTCTGGTTTATTCCCAGCCCAGCGACGCTACTTGGCTGGCTGCGCAAGTGTGGCTTTAAAGCACCGCGTCTGGTCGATGTTTGCGACACTAGCGCCGATGAGCAGCGCAGCACCGAGTGGATGCACTTTGAGTCACTGCCGGATTTTCTCGACCCCGGTGACAGCAGCCGTACCTTCGAGGGTCACCCTGCACCGCGCAGAGCTGTGTTTATCGCCGAGTGTTAATCCTCACCCCACCCAGCCCAATACTCTTTCACTTGCCACTGATCAAGCAAACTGGCAGTAAACTTGAAGAACAAACGTTCAAGTATTAGACTGCTTCGCCACTAGCTTAATCATAGATATTATTAATAGCTTTATTGGGAGATTTCATGTTTTTTGCCGACCAATTTCAAGAACTTCAGCGCAGCCAACCCGACCACATCGCCATCACCTTTGAAGGCCAGGACACCAGCTATAACGAGCTGATGGAACACAGCTGGCAGGTTGCTAACGGGCTACTTGGCCTGGGTATAGAGCGTCAGGATCGCATCGCTCACCTGGCAAAAAACTCCACTGAGTTCTTTGAAATCTTCATTGGTGCCAGTGCATCGGCCTTCGCGACAGCAGGCGTTAACTGGCGTTTAGCCGGCCCCGAGATTCTGCAAATCCTCAACTCCACCGAAAACAGCACTCTGTTTGTCGGCAAGGATTTCTACCCCATTATCGAAGCGATCGAAAGTGACCTGAAATTCATCAAAAACATTATCGCCATCGACGGCGACCATGATCACTGGCTCGACTATAAAACCTGGCGCGACCAGCAATCAAACCAGCGCCCCGATGTCAGCCTCGAAGGCGACGACGACATTCTCCAGCTTTACACCAGCGGCACCACTGGCTTGCCCAAAGGCGTACAGCTCACCAATCAGGGTTACGTCAACGCCTTCAACGCCTTTGTCGACAACGACATTTTGGGTGTTGATGCCAATGCCCACTTTATCAATGTCATGCCCCAGTTCCTCGTTGGCGGCATTAACCTTACTATTGTCCCCTTGCTGCGTGGCGCCCGAATTAATCTTATGG
>QNFO01000191.1 GCA_003646355.1 Gammaproteobacteria bacterium | reverse complement strand
ATTTAAGCCAGCTGCCGATTCAAACCTGCTGGCCTGAAGATGCCGGGCCGCTGATCACCTGGCCACTGGTAGTGACTCGCGGGCCGGAGAAAGAGCGGCAAAACCTCGGCATCTACCGCATGCAGGTGATCGGTAAAAATCGTGTGATTATGCGTTAGCTAGCACAGCGTGGCGGGGCGCTAGATTTTCGCGATTGGCAAGCGGCCCATCCCGGCGAGCCTTTTCCCATCGCCGTCGCTCTGGGTGCTGACCCGGCAACCATCCTCGGTGCGGTAACACCGGTGCCAGATTCACTTTCAGAATACGCCTTTGCCGGACTACTGCGTGGCGAGAAAACCGTTGTCACTCAATGTTTAGGTAGCGACCTGCAAGTCCCTGCCAGCGCTGAATTTATTCTCGAGGGCCATATCGCCCCCGACGACGAAGCCGACGAAGGCCCCTTTGGCGATCATACCGGCTATTACAACGAGGTTGAACGCTTCCCGGTGATGACTATAGACCGCATTACTCACCGCAAAGACCCCATCTACCACAGCACCTACACCGGCCGGCCACCCGATGAGCCAGCCATTCTTGGCGTTGCCCTCAACGAAGTTTTCGTGCCCTTACTGCAAAAGCAATTCCCCGAAATTGTCGACTTTTATCTACCACCCGAAGGCTGCTCTTACCGCTTCGCCGTGGTCACCATGAAAAAACAATACCCCGGCCACGCCAAGCGCGTGATGATGGGCGTGTGGTCTTTTTTACGGCAATTTATGTACACCAAATTTATTGTCGTCACCGACGATGATGTCGACGCCCGCAACTGGCAGGACGTGATTTGGGCGATGACCACGCGCATGGACCCGGCGCGGGATACGGTGATGATAGAAAACACGCCTATCGACTATCTCGACTTCGCCTCGCCAGTCTCCGGCCTCGGCTCAAAAATGGGTTTCGATGCCACCAATAAATGGCCTGCAGAAACGCAGCGAGAGTGGGGTAAACCCATTACGATGACGGATGACGTTAAAAGCAGAGTCGATGATATTTTGGCGGGTTTGGATTTATAACAAATAAATATTAATCCGCCTTCAATAAATTAAAACTGTCATAAAAAAAGAAGTGCAGCCCCAGCACCTTGCTGCTAGCATCAGGCCAACAACGGTAATAAATAAAATGAAACTACCGTTGTAGCACTGATTCGCTCTTTTAATTAATCGGAGGGACGACATAAGCACTGCCTTTATATTTCACAAAACTTTACGTCGCATATAACCCGTAAATCACTTTGAAAACAGAGGACGTACACCCTATGACCAGACGCACTAGTGCAAAGCGCAAACAAAAACGTAAAACTCATAACCTTGATAACAACTTTTCAGAATCCGCCACCTCCCGTAAAAGGAGCAAGCATAGCGACGATACCGTCGTCGAAATTAACCCCCAGAACCAACGCCTCCACCAGGCCTGCACGACTCCCCGCACAAGAAAATTACATCAATGCCATTCGCCAACACTGCCTGACATTAGGCCTTGGCCCAGCGGGCACCGGCAAAAGTTATTGCGCTGCAGCACTCGCCGCTGAAGCCCTGGAGTCTGGAAAAATCGAGCGTATTATTCTCACCCGTCCCGCCGTTGAAGCTGGGGAGCAACTGGGCTTTTTACCTGGTTCTGTCGATGAAAAATTTGCGGTTTATATCGACGCCTTTCGGGACATACTCAATGAGCAACTCGGCGCAGGTACCGTCAACTACTGTATTCGACACGGTCGCATCGTCGCCGCACCTCTGGCCTTTATGCGGGGTAAAACCTTTAACGAGAGTACCTTTGTGATTCTCGATGAAGTGACATTCGCGGCCCTAATGGCCTGAGTGATGCCGTCGATAAACTCGGGGGCCTGGCTGGCGTATATATTCATCACTTCGACTATGACGACATTGTTCGCAGCGGTCTCGTAAAATCGATTATCGATCGCTACGAACCCCAGGCAACTAGTACGGGCTAACATAGACCTTTCCAGCTGAACTCACTGTTTTAATTTCGAACAGTGAGTTCAGCAACTACTCGTCCTCTACAGAAATACCCTCATGACGAAGCAGCCAACGCTTAGTCTCTAAGCCCCCAGCAAAACCCGTTAATGAACCATCACTGCCGATAATCCTGTGACAAGGAATGATTATAGGAATACGGTTTTTATTGTTAGCCATACCCACCGCACGCGCTGCTTTTGGCTTACCCAAAGCGGCAGCTATTTGCCCGTAGCTGGCTGTTGTACCGTGAGTCACTTTCTGCAACTGTGCCCACACCCCGTTTTGAAAGTCGGTTCCGTGAAGGCTAAGGGGCAAATCAAAGGTTTTTAAGTACCCATCAAAATAGGTGTTTAATTGTTCGATAGCCTGATTTAGCCACTTGTTTTTATGCTTGCTCTGTGTCGACAATGCAGCGCTGTTATTGGGGAAGCGAATTTCAGTGATGCCCCCGCTATTGGCAAGAATAGTTAAGCGACCAATAGGGCTATCGAGTTGTGCCCATGAAATATCGCACTGCTGCGTACTTGCAGTCATGTAATTTCACCTCTCCATTTATTATTTTTCAATAATAACGTCGACGCTATCGCCAAGGGCAATATTGCCGCCACGAATCACTCGACAACATGCCCCACCGCGCCAGTCGGGCGCGAGGGCTTTCATCAAACCCCGCTGAGCTTCTTCCATGCGATGGCAGGGATCAGTCTCACGGGTCACCTGCAGGTGTAGATCACCAATTTTGATAACATCGCCCACCGAGGCCGGGCTAAAGCTAATGTCTTCAACCAATAAATTGGCGCGCCGGGTTGTCCAATGTAAATCAAGCTTCAACTCATCACAGGCCCGCTGCCAATCTTCAACACTGAGCACGGTAACCTGCCGGTTGTGAGGGTGCCCCCGGTAGTCTTTTTCAACGCCACGCTCAGGCGTTACCGTCGTATTGCTGCGCTCATACATTTCACCCTTCGATTTCAGCCGATAGGCAATGCCTACTAAAGTTGCCATAATAATGCCTACCTTGCGATTGATGATTAATGCTCTACATTTAACAAAACCTAAAGGTCTGTGTCATCCTCTATAACAAAGGCCTTCAATGACAAATAAAAACCAGGGAATTCGAACACAGGCATGCCTATGAAAATTGACATTATTTCCGACGTAGTTTGCCCCTGGTGTTACATCGGCAAAAGGAATCTCGAAGCCGCGATGGCCCAGCGCCCTGACATCGATTTTGAGGTGCAGTGGTTTCCCTTTCAGCTACACCCCGATGCGCCAGCGGAAGGGTATAACTACCGTGAAAGCATAGAGCGTAAATATGGCAAGCAGCGCATCGACGCGATGTTTGCCCAAATCACCCAGGTCGGCAAGGCCTCAGGCATCACCTTTGATCTAGATGGCATTAAGCGAGGCGCGAATACGCTAAGCGCCCACCGCTTACTTGATTATGCCTTTCGCGAGGGCGGATCAAAACTTCAAAACGCACTCAGCGAGGCGCTCTTTCAGGCCTACTTCTGCGAGCAGCGAAATATTGGCGACACGCAGGTACTCAGCACTATCGCCGACAAGATAGGGATGAATAAAGACAACGTAAGCGCTTACTTAAAGAGTAACGATGGTCTTGAAGAGGTCAAACTGCAAATCGTCTCTTCCCAACAACAGGGTATAAATGGCGTGCCGTCCTTCAACCTTGAAGGGCAGTTTGTGCTCAGCGGAGGCCAGGCGACAGAGGTTTTTCTTGCGGCTATTGACCGGCTGGCCAGAAAAACGGATGGCGCCAACAAAGCCTCTTGAAAGCCTGAAACTCATCAATATATTTTCTTAGACTCATCACCAAGTTAGCCAACGCAGTACAAAAGCATTCTCTCTGCGCACATACACTCGACGTATTTCATCACCAACAATAATAGCCAGCGCAAAAGGCAGGCTCAAAGCAAAATGCCAGGGCTGTAACGGAGCCGTACCAAAAAAGGTGTTAAACGCTGGGATATAACTAATAGCTGCCAGTAAAAGTAATTCTGTAGCAATACCAGCCCAGACTAGCTTATTGGCAAAGATACCGACGGTAAAAATACTTTGTCGTCGGGTTCGGCAAATAAGCACAT
>QNFO01000190.1 GCA_003646355.1 Gammaproteobacteria bacterium | reverse complement strand
GGCAGCGCCGCATTGTATTTGACCGCTTACGGGATCGATGGTCAGTATGGCTCCCAGTCTGTCTTGTTGTGTTGCTTCGGCCTGCTCAATCAACAGGCTAAGTGTCTCTGACAATGGCGCATCTTTGGCGATGTTTTCGAGGATGCGACTGTTGTGCTCCTGCTTTTGTTCGGTTTTTTTACGCTCTGTAATGTCCTGCACCGTGCCGCGAAAGCCCGTCACTTTGCCCGTATTATCGCGTATCACCTGGCGAACCATTTGCACCCAGCGTAAGGTGTTTGGCGTGGGGTAGAGGCGAAAGTCGATCCTACTATGGTCCTCGTGGATAACCTTCCGGTCATCTTCGGCTATGGCTTTACGGTCGCTCGGGTGGATTTTTTCCAGGGTCTCTTCAAGTGTGAGCTGCTTATCTGAGGGTTGCTGGCCCATAATTCGCAAGGCTTCAGCGGAGTAGTGGGGCTGGTCGTCAGTAAGGTCCAGCCACCAGTCGCCGATGGCACCCATTTTTTGGGCCTCTTCAAGTCGGCGCTGTTCTTCCTGCAATCCCAGTTCGATAGCCTTGCGCTGGGTGATGTCCTGTACGACACCCATCATACGGATGGCATCCCCTCGCCCGTTGCGGATAGTATCGCCACTTTCATGGGCCCAGTGAACTGAACCATCCGGCCAAACTATTCGGTGTTCAATGTTGTATTCCAAACCATGCTCAATGCAATCCTCGATGGCGAGGTTTACTAGCGGAAGGTCGTCGGGGTGTATTGCCGTCTGGAAATTCTCGAAGGAGGTTTCTCTCACACCGGGGGCATAGCCAAACAAGGGGCCAATACGGTCTGACCAATGCAGTTCATCGGAGCAGATATTCCAGTCCCAGGTACCAATGTTGGCGAAATTCTGAGAGCGTTGCAGGCGATCTTCACTGACTCTCAAGGCGGTGATATCGGTACGTACCGATATGTATTGCCAGGGCTCACCCTTGCGATCGAGAAAGGGAACGATGGTCGAATTGACCCAGTACTCACGACCGTTCTTGGTGATATTGCAAATTTCACCGCGCCAAACTTTCCCGCTACGAATGGTGCGCCACATGTCTTCGTAAAGCGCTTTGTCGTGCAGGCTAGATTTAATCAGACGGTGATTTTGGCCTATTAATTCCTCTCTGCTATAACCGCTAATCGCGCAAAATTTCTCGTTTACATCGGTAATACGTCCGCCCAGGTCGGTAATACTGACGATATTGTGCTGATCCATGGCGAAGTGGTAGCTCTCACTGCGATCCAGACTATGCTGCAATTGCTGATCTAACTGGCTGTGGGAGTTTGCCTGTTTTGCCCTGGCAATAATGTTCCCAATCAGTTGTTCCGGCTTTGTTGATTGGCTTATAAAAGTATCATCACCGCTGTTCATGGCCTTGAGGTACAAACTTTTCTCAGCATTGTCGTATAAGAAAATGATAGGCGTACGTGACGTGTCTGCGTGTTGGCGGATGACCTGGCCCAGCTCAAGGCCCGAACAGGCGGTGAGTTTGAGGCTGATAACGATGACATCGGCCTTAAAGTGATTAAGGGTATTCAAGGTGTCCATAGGTTTGGACAGGACCTTAAGGTCTAGCCGTTCATCATTTATAGCTTCCTGGTAATAGCATGATTGCGCGGGTATATCATCGACGATTAAGACCTTATAGGACACGGAAGGTTTGGCCGCAGTCAATGAATGATCGAGGGCGCTAAAGAGTGCCTGGTGGTCGACAGGCTCGGTGAAAAAAAACTGGCCACCGGCGCGTACGGCAGCTAAACGATGAGCGAAACTACCGTCACTCGAGGTAAATAGTATCGGGGGAAGTGCCTGGCGCTCTTGCTTTAGCTGTGAAATTGCCTCTATACCGGCGTTGTTATCACCACGAAACGCAGTGCTGAGGACGATGGCCGCCGGTGCGCAGTCTTGTTCTAGGGCCACTGACAAAGCATTGAGCTCGGTGAAGAGGCGCATCGCATAGTTAGCGTCTGTTAATTGTAATAGCAGCGTTGCGGCCCTGTCCTTATCTTCATCTACCAGATAAATCAGTCTGTCATCTTGAAATACGTCATCCGTGACACTGTGTAGTGTCGTGTTCATAGCGGCTTATAAGGGCAGGTGCCAGTCTCCAGTTGTTGTGTGCTGTTACGTCAATAGCGAGGAATAATAACCTGTTTTATTGTGTGGTTATAGTGTTGGTCTGCAAGTAGATAACAAATACAGCGGATAAATTTAGCTAAGATGTGCGACTTTAGCTGACATGGCAATAAGGTAATAGCGCCAGGCCGGGTGGATGCTTTGCTCATTAATATCTTTGCGGTCTGGTTAACATTATCCTCGATAGATGAGGGCTCGAACTTGAGGTGACCGAGTTACTCACGGCCACAGCTTTTGAGCGCTATAATGTTCGCCAGTAAAAGTAAGGGTGTGAAAAGAAAATGGTCAGTATTGGTAAAACGTGTGTTTTAGAGGTGGTTAAACAAGTGGCTTTCGGTTTTTATCTCGATGCCGAGGAGCTGGATAATGTCCTGCTACCGAGTAAATATGCGCCGGATGAGCTGGCTGTCGGTGACACTATCGAGGTTTTTTTGTATCTCGATTCTGAAGATAGACCGCTAGCCACCACTCAAAAGCCCAAGGCCTGTGTCGGTGAGTTCGCCTATTTACAAGTGGTGGATAGCACGAGCGTTGGCGCGTTTTTGGACTGGGGACTGGAAAAAGATGTACTGGTGCCCTTTGCCGAACAGCATCGGCCCATGGAGGTGGGTAGCTCCTACCTCGTCTATTTATATGTCGACAGGGTCGATGGGCGAATTGTCGCCTCTTCGAAAGTTGATAGCTTCCTCAGTGATGACAGCACCAACACTTACACGCCTCAGCAGCCGGTTGATTTGATTATCGCCAACAGTACTGAGCTGGGCTACAAAGCCATCGTCAATCACAGCGACTGGGGAGTGCTGTATAAAAATGAGGTCTATCAGCGTTTAAGTTTTGGTCAGTCGATAAAGGGTTTTGTTAAATATATTCGCCCTGACGGCAAACTTGATTTAAGCCTGCAGGGCGGTCAAGAGGCGCGGGACAAAAACACACAGAAGGTTTTAAATTACCTGCAAGAGCAGGGTGGTTTCGCCGCCGTACATGACAAGTCCGATCCGCAGTTGATTGCCGAGCTTTTTGGCATGAGTAAAGGGGCTTTTAAAAAAGCCATTGGCGGCCTGTATAAACAGCGAGTGATTCGTATTGAAAAGGACGGCATCTATTTGATGAGCGAATAGCGTCATTCGCCAAGCCCCGCTGCTTGGCGTATATTTGTGGCTTCTTATAATTATAAGGCCCTGAACACAGGGGCTATTATTAATCTATTAGTTAGTCGCGAGATATTGACGGAATAACAACAGGCGTTTGTGGACTGTTGAGTCTCGCAGGATGTCTTCAATGGTTAAATTAAAGCTGCTGCTTTTACTCGTCGTATTACCGCTAGACCTGTTTGCGGAAACCGAACAAAAACCTGCCTTAAGTTTCTTTGGCGCCGAGCTGGCGGGCAATGACGAGGGTTCTATTCCGCCCTGGCAGGGTGGTATTGTCAGGCCACCGGCTAACTATAAACCCGGCGACTGGCACCCCGACCCCTACATCAACGATGTACCGCTATTTACCATCGACCAGAGCAATGTGGGACAGTATAAGGACAAGTTATCCGCCGGCCACCGGGCGATGCTCGCGCGCTATCCCGATAGCTATCGTCTGAGGGTTTTTCCCAGTCGCCGCAGTGTGTCCTATCCCCCCACTATTGCCGAACAAACCCTTAAATATCGGGGTAAAGCCAGAGTGGTCGACGACGGTGCGGGTATTGCTGGCATTGTGCGAGGCATTCCCTTTCCTGAACCTAAAAATGGTGAACAGGCGATCTGGAATATGCGCCTCAGCTACAAAGGGGGTGGCTACCGGGGTTATTTTACGACGGCGCTGACGGCAAAAGATGGTACTTACGAGCTGGGGGTTTCCGCTCATGAAATTGAATATATGTACGGCGACCCAAGAAGCACTCTGGAAAACCTCAACAACATAAAAACCCGTGCAGTAATGTATACCCTGCGCCCGGCAAAGAATGCGGG
>QNFO01000189.1 GCA_003646355.1 Gammaproteobacteria bacterium | reverse complement strand
CATCGAGAGCTTGGGCGATGGGCTGCAACTCGGCAAACAGTTCCCTTGCCCATTCCTGTAACGATGTGTCGCTATCGCCTCTGCTGAGGCTCAGTCCCGGTTCGCGGCCGCGCTCGACAATCTTGCGCTGGTTATTGAGTATCTGGCCGTATTCACGATTATCAGTTTGCGGGCTATCTTGCAGCAGGCAGTGCATAAGAAAGACATCGAGAAAACGCATTTGCTCGGCATCGATACCGACGGGCATATAGGGGTTGAGGTCGACACAGCGCACTTCAATGTATTCCACGCCGCGTTGCCACAGGGCCTCGAGGGCAGTTTCGCCGCCCTCGGCGGTGCGTTTGGGACGAATGGTGCTGTAAAACTCATTCTCAATTTGCAGTAAATGAGGGCTGAGCTGACGGTATTTACCGCTTGGGTCTTTGACCCCAAAGGCCTCGTAGGCGGGGTAGGGGGTGGTCAATGCGCCGCGCAGATTTTCAATGTAGCGGGGCAGGTTGTTGTAGCAGACAATTAATGACTCTTGCGCTTTGCTCTGGTAGCCGAGGTCACCCATGCGCAAAGAGGTCGCGTAGGGCAGGTGTAGGCTGTGATCATCTTCACCCATTGGCTGTAGATGATGGTCACGACCTTTAACAAAACTGCGGCAGACCGCTGGTGCGGCGCCAAAGAGATAGAGCAGCAGCCAAAAATGGCGGCGGAAGTTGCGAATTAAATCGAAGTAGCGCTCGGTTTTGAAGTCCTGCAGCGAGCCCGAATAATTATCATTTTGTTGCAATACTTGCCAGCAGGCGTCGGGCAGAGACCAGTTGTAGTGAATACCGGCAATGGTTTGCATTAGCCGCCCGTAGCGGTTGCCGAGCCCACGGCGGTAAATAGTTTTCATCTGCCCGATATTGGAGCTGCCGTATTGGCCGAGGGGAATATCCGCATCGCGGCCCAACATGCAGGGCATGCTGTTGACCCAGAGCAGTTCGTCGCCGATATGGCGATAGGTAAAGCGGTGGATATTGTCGAGGCTACTCAATACCTCGTCGATAGATGACGAGGGTGCGGTGATGAATTCGAGCAGGGATTCCGAAAAGTCCGTGGTAATACTGGGGTGGGTCAGCGTCGAACCCAGGGCCGGGGGGTGAGGCGTGTTGGCCAGTTCACCGGCCGGGGTGACGCGCAGGCTCTCTTTTTCAATACCGCGCTGAATATCGCTGAGGTGACATTGGTTTTCAGTGCTGTTGAGGGCAGCCAGGCGTGAAGTTAATAGTGACAAGTGGGATTCCCAGGTTTAGGCAGCGGACTGCTTTTGCGGTAACAGAGGCCTTTTTTTTTCGTCCACTTCACAGGCAACAACACGGGCGCGAAGGTCCGGGTTTTTGGCATTGACTTCAAGTAAGTGGTTGAGCGCACCGTCTTTATGAGGGGAGCGGTAGACTTCTGTAACACTGCAGTCATGGCGCCACTCTAAAGCCTTCGTTAGGAAGTTATCGTTAATATCCTGCAACACAAAAACAGCCATGGTTTCTCGATCGGGCACTGAATTGTGGCAAGTGTAACCGATCATTCCGTGGCGGCAAATAGTTTGGCGGGGCTGCTGAGTTCTTCCTAGGGCCGAGAGTAACTGAAAGCTGGTCAGGGTGCCGGTTTAGGCGACGGCGTTATTGCTTATGGAATGGATGGTGGCCTCTGAAAAAAGAGGCTGCTGGGGAAAGCGTGAGTGGCGCCACAGTTGTGAGGCCAGAGCCTCAATGCTTTGGTGAGAGTAATCGCCCTGAGTCAGCCACTGGGCGACTGCCCCTGCAACATCGGGGTAGCGAACGCTGACGCCGCGTCCAGTCTCGAGCCACTGGCTGAGTACAGTCTGGTCAAGGGTATTCATGGTATAGCCAAGGCCGATGCGCTGCAGGGCGAGCACGTTGGATAGCTGTTCGCTCTGCCCCTGCACCGGGCGCACCAGCAACTTACAGCCCAGTTGCAGCACTTCGCTGCTCAATTCGAAACCGGCATTGCAGACCACGCCGTTGCAGCGACTGAGGTCGGCGTGAAAGCGTGCTTTACTCGGCTTATGCCATTGGATATTGCCACTTTTGTTTGACGGGGCATCCGGGTGATAGACCGCAAAATGATGATGCTTAAAAGGCTGTAAAAACTGTTCGATTTTAGCGGGAGCTTCAAAGGGCAGGTAGACCACGATTAGCGCCGGGTCGATAGCGGCATTGTTGCGCTCAACCGGGGCGATGGGTGGCAAAATAGGCATATCAAAATGGTACCAGTGAAAGCCGAGGGCGGACTTTGCCGGGGCAAAGTACTTCATAATCAGCCGCTGGTGTAGATTGCCGTGGTGTTGGGGTACGGCGAAGTTAAAGGCGTATTGGTGGCCGAGACCCAGCACCGGCTTATTGCGAAATTTGGCCGCCCAGGCGGTGATAGGCTCAAAATCAGTTAATACCAGATCGTAGTTATCGAGCTCAAGCTGGCGGATGTCTCGTAGGAACTTAACAGGTGCGCTGCGCAGGACGGTCTTCAGGGGGCGAATTTTGCCCTCTTCGGTGACGAAGGTCAGACCCTGGTGTAGCTTGAAATCGCCGAAGGGTGCCATATCGAAATACTGATCGGGCTGGCGACCCGAAAACAAAAAATCGACTTCAATGCCCTGTTTTACTAGCGCCGGAGCCATAGCGCGGGCCCGTGAAATATGACCGTTGCCGGTGCCCTGTACGCCGTAGAGAATACGCATTAGATAAGAAACTCCATACTTAAGGTGGCTACCGTGGTGCCGATCAGTGCCCCGGCGAGAGTATCTGTGGGGAAGTGTACGCCCAGCAATATGCGTGATGCGCCCACCAGGCAGGCCCACAAATAGACGGGCCAAAACAGTACGGGGACTAAAGTGGCGGCGACGGTTGCGCTGAGAAACGCACCGGATGTATGCCCCGAGGGAAAGCTGAACTGATCGGACGGCGTAATAAAGCTGTTGAAGTCAGGTAGAGCATCAGCCGGCCGGTTGCGTTTTAGGCCTTTCTTCAGCAGGGAGTAGATGGGTCGCTCGATAACAAAGGCCATCGTCAGCGTGATGAAAGCCAGTTGTGCATTTGCCGTATCAATAAGCAGCATGAAAACGGGGATGAGTGTGTAGTAAAAGCCATCGGCCGAATGGGAGATAAGCTTGCTCAGGTCAGTCAGTTGTTGCTGGCGTTTGCGGCACATACACCAGTGGAAGGTGATGAGGTCACCGCTGTGGATGAAATGAAGCAGACGAAATTTTGTAAACGGTTGCTTGTCCATGGCGTGGCAGCTTACTGACCGAGTATGTCAGCGCGATAACAGGGCCGTGACGAAGGTATGACAATAAGGGCTTTGGGGTGTCAGCGTCGCAGATAGTTTACCAAGGATTTTTGCTAAATAGACGGGAAGAACTTGATGATGATCAATAGGGAGCGCCGTCAGTGGCGTACACTGTCTCTTTTATTGTTAATTAAACGTTCGTTTATCTGTAAGCTGTTGACATAAATGAACAAAGCATAGATTATGCCGTCCTGCTTACCCGCCAGTAGCGTGTTAGCTCGGCGGAAGTGTGGTTTTTTTACTAATTTTTTTAAACAAAGATGATGAATCAGGAGTAACAGATGGGCGTTGCTGAGAGTGGAAATATTGGTGCTTCAGTTGCCGGTGGAAAAAGAAATCCAAAGGTAATTATCGTTGGTACCGGCTTGTCGGGTGTTTGCATGGGCATTCGCTTGATGGAAGCCGGCTTTACTGATGTGACTTTGTACGAGAAAGCCGGTGGCTTGGGTGGTACCTGGTACTACAACTTTTACCCAGGGCTGCGCTGCGATGTGCCGTCTTACTACTACCAGTACAGCTTTTCACCCAGCTCTACCTGGAGTCACCGTTTCTGTGGTGGTCCAGAGATTCAGCAGTATTACGAAAATACCGCGAAAAAGTACAATGTCTTCGAACGCATTAAATTTAACAGTGAGGTCAAGCACTCCGAGTACCGTGGCGGCAAATGGCACGTTGATCTGGAGAATGGCGATACCGATGAGGCGGATATCCTGATTGCCTGCTGCGGTATTTTGGTACGGCCTAAGTACCCCGAAATTGAAGGCATGGATACTTTCGAAGGTAAGATTCT
>QNFO01000188.1 GCA_003646355.1 Gammaproteobacteria bacterium | reverse complement strand
GTTTCGAAAGCATAGTCTTTGCGCAGCTCGAATTTATCGGCGACGAAGTTCAGGTAGCGCTCAACCTCTGCCTGGGGCGGAAAGCGCTCCGCCCAATCCCACTCCTGAATCAGCTCGTCGGAGAACCAGTATTGGTAGATATAGGACTGTGAATCAACGCGCGCACCGGGGTAGCAGTTCCAGTACCAGGTGCCACCCACTGCCGGGGCCGCTTCGATGCCCCGCACGCGTAAGCCCATCTCGCGCAACTTATACATTGCGTACAAACCGGCTATACCGGCACCAACAACGACTGCATCATAGTCGTGCTCTGCGCTTTGATTCATCGATACTACTTCTGTCATTTCACCCGATCCTACTACTTTAAAAGCCGGCGATTCTAGCAGCTTTTACGCCCAGGGCGCCTATGCTCGCGTGACTATCCGGTCATAGCTCTGCAGTGCTTTTTGGTACTTTTTTGACGCTAACCTGCCACTAAATAGCCAGTCGTAAATTATGCTGCACCTCCGTTTGCAAGGCTGTAAACACGCCGGCTTTGTCTGCGTAATTTGGCCACTGGCTCACCACCGTCACGATCTGCTCTATTATCTTCGATGCTTCGCGAGAAAAATTCCCAATCAGAGTGGCGACAGCCAGTAAATCACCGCGCTCAAAACCCTCTCTTTTGCCATTCAGCGAGAGCTGGTGCGAGTCGACCCAGGGCGAACCGGGCTTGTAGCTGTAGGCAATATCGAAGGCGGGAGACAAGCGCCACTTTAGCCCGCCATTCTCTTTACGAGCAGGCCCATCGAGTAAAAAGCCAAAGTTCTTACTGTGGTCGTCGTGATTGCGCGCCACCACGTTAAACACCATGCGGCGGAAAATTTCGATGGCATCGGCCCGGGGCAGTTTTAGCTGGCGAGCCACGGCGAGCAGTTGCTCATAACTGTAGGTGCCGGGTTTTTTATAATCGGCATGATCCATTGCGCACAGAGAGACATAGTGCAATTTGCGATTGCCCTCGCGCTCAAAGCGACGGGTCATAAAGTGGGCGCGACCGCCCTCCATCAATAACTCAGACGGGGAAATATTGATACCGGCATCTAAAGCCATCAGGTAATAGGCGTATTCCATGCGGCCAAAGCCCCGGGGGTCACCAAAGCTTTCGCTATCGATTTTATGCTCTTCCACGCCATCAAATTTAAGTAGGTAGTGCTCGAACCCCTCAGGCGCATCGGCCTGGCCGGAGCGAATCTGTGTGCGATCCGCATTCACCGCCACTAGCGCCTTGGCTCGCGCACCCCCGGCTGAAGTACCGACCTGCAGAATCGCCTGCATGGCCTCATCGTTATCTGAAGCAAGGCCACTATTCACGCGCTGTTGACTCACCTGCTGTTGTAAGCCGAGCCTTTCATCAAGCACCGTTTGCGCCATGGCCACCAACGAGTCCAACGCCAGCTCCCCCCCCTCTTTGCCACCCTTCTGTCCCCGGTCAATAGCCGGTGAAAACTCCAGAGCACCCATGCCCCGGTTGCCGGTGTAGAGCAGGCGCTCGACGGGGGTAAAGGAATTCACATCACGGCCCGTTCGCGCCAACCAGGCATTGATGACGGCGTTACCGAAGTCGTCGGGTAAGGTGTCGGCAAATATCGCCGGTAGGCCGCGATAGGTGGTGGGGCTTAAGCCGGGGAAGCTGTATTTGGTGGCGGCGATAGGCATGTGCAGCGGCGCAATTTCAATGCCGGAGTCACGCCACTGGTGTGAGAATTCAAAGGTGCTAATACCTGTTGCGGGGTCATAGGCCAGTGCGCCAACCTGTTTGCCCCAGAGGCGAACTTCTGCCAGATTCTCCATCACCAATCCAGGGTTTCATTTTTATCGGGATCATCAGCCACTGCACTTGCTGCCCCGCTGCGGCCGCCACTCGCACGCTGGCGCTGTTTACCTTTCATCTTCAATTGCTCTAAAGGGCTAAACACGGCTTGCGGCACAAAGTTTTCTAGCAAAGCCAGCTGGTCAAGGGCGCGTAGCACCGCGATCACATTGGCGAACTTGGCCTGCCCGGCTACGAGCTTGGCGTAACTCACTCGCGACAATCCCACCGCATCGGCGATTTGTTGCTGGGTCATATTCCGCTCAAGGCGCAGTTGGTCTATGCGCTGGCCAATTTCAGCGGCCACGGCCTGATCTGTCATACCTTCAAAATTCACAATGTATAGATTCCTACACTTAATAGCTAAAAACTGCTTTAACGGTACGTTTTATTATCATTAAAGGATAATAAAACACATTGCCTATACAGTAGCCCACCTAAGAGCAATGTCAAGCTTTCTATGCGCAAAGCTTATAAATAGCACTATTGACAACATATCTTTACATTATTATATTTAATAAATTCCACTTGAAACAAACAAGACTCGCTTCGCTTTGCAAAGCATGCAGACCCTTAGTAAGCCCGCGTAGCATCAAATCACCCGCACACGCCCTTAATGCCTTAATAATTAATCTAGCTCAGTTTGGCTGCTCTATTTTTTCACGTACACTGGCCCCACAATCATCAGAGGACAAGACATGCCTTACAACACGCAGATTGGCGACGAGATCAACATTCTTGCCCGCTACAACCTCAAGACCACTCAGGAGGGTATAAAAATTCATTCCTCCGCCGAGTCTAATGTTATTGAAGCGGCGCAACGCTTATTTGACAAAGACCTGATTACACAAGCCGATGGCGGGTACTTAACCACGCTAGGCAGAAAGGCGGCGGAACATGCACAGGATTTACTCCTCATTATCAAAAGCTGATTATTAGGAGCTAATTATTAAGAGCTAACATATCGTCGGGCTAAAAGGGCTACCCAAACCCCTGAAATTCGCCAGAAAAAAGCCTACTCCACGGATGGAGCTTGCTCGGCCTCTGCAACAATATCTTCTGTTTTTTCCAGACTTCTAAAAACCATATCGACCGTTAAGCTCACATCATCGAGCTTTGCGGCGGCCTCTCGACCCTCTTGAGTGGCTCTGAAAAAATGCGGGGTCATCAGCAATAAATCTTTGAGCGTTTCATTCGACAGCGCTGGAGTGGTAAAGCGCAGCACTTGTTCATCCACCTGTTTAAAGCCCATGGCAAAGGCATCATCCAACTTACTCAGCTCTGTTTTATTGAGTTGGGCATAAGTAACCTGCCGCAATTCCTGTAGATGGTCGGGGCCGGGTTCAACCAAGACCAGTTTGCCACCCAGGGGCAAAATTTTATTAAAACCCTGAAAACTGTGGAAACCGAAAACGCACAAAATAATATCAACACTCACTGGCAATAGCGGCGGCTGCCGATTAGTGCCCACCACCCAGCTAATATCTTTATTTCTTTTTGCTGCGGCAATAACGGCTTCTTTGGAAATATCCAGACCAATAAGGCTTAGTGCGTCGTCCGCTTTTTTAGCCCGCAAATAATTAAGGGCATATTCTAAATAATAACCTTCGCCACAGCCGGCATCGAGACAAGAGGGCTGCTCAATACCGGCAATTGCCGTATGCAAGATAGCTGATAAAAGATCAGCCACTGGCGCATAAACACCGGCATCGAGAAAACGCTGGCGCGCTACCACCATGTCTTTACTGTCACCCGGATGCTTCGAACGCTTGTGCTGCACCGGCAATAAGTTCACATAGCCCTGGCGGGCCAAATCAAAACTGTGGCCGTTAACGCAGCGCAATTGTTTTTCTTCTAGCGTTAGCCGTTCACCATCAATAGGGCAAGCCAGGTTTTTAGCTTTCATTGTTTTATCGTCTGCTGCTCAATAAATAACAATTAATACTGTTCGAGAGGCGAGCTCACCTCGGCATAAACCTCAGCACTGCCGTCTCGTTTTAACAGTAAAACCTGATAGGGCGAAAAGCGATCAGCCATTTCCATACCCGGGCTGCCCATGGGCATTGCTGGCACCGCAAGCCCTATTGCATCGGCGGGCGGTGCAGCGAGAAATTGATGAATAAAGCGCGCCGGAACATGCCCTTCAAAAACATAGTCATCGGCAGAAACCACGGTGTGGCAAGACTGGTATTGCGGGGCGATACCCCGTTCAGCCTTCAGCTTGTTTAAGTCTGCCGGGTGGTGGGTCGTGAGTGAAAAACCTCTGTCTTCGGCGTGCT
>QNFO01000187.1 GCA_003646355.1 Gammaproteobacteria bacterium | reverse complement strand
TATGACGGGTGCTGCTGCGGCGCTTGCGGCAGTAATTTTGCTGGGCGCACGTAAAGGCAAATACCGAGCTGACGGTTCAGTAAACCCCATCCCGGGTGCCAATATGCCAATGGCAGCGCTGGGTATGTTCATCCTCTGGGTTGGCTGGTTCGGCTTTAACGGCGGCTCTGAGTTGAAAGTGTCTGATATTGGTGAGGCCAATGCCGTTGCCGATATTTTCGTCAATACCAATGCAGCCGCTTGTGGCGGTTTGATTGCAGCCTTGATTACCGCTCGCTTTATGTTTGGTAAAGCGGATTTGACCATGGCAATCAACGGCGCGTTGGCTGGCCTGGTGGCAATTACTGCTGAGCCTCTGACTCCCGGTCCTATGTTGTCGACGCTGATTGGTCTTATCGGCGGTACCCTTGTGGTCTTCTCTGTAGTCGCTTTCGACAAGCTGAAAATTGATGATCCGGTTGGTGCTATTTCGGTTCACGGTGTTGTCGGTATCTGGGGCTTGTTGGCTGTTTGTTTCTCCAACCCAGATGCGACGCTTTCTGCCCAGTTGATGGGTATCGGCGTTATCTTTGCCTGGGTCTTTGGCGCTAGCTTCGCGGTGTGGTTTATCCTCAAAGCGGTGGTTGGTATTCGCGTCACGGAGGAAGAGGAATACGAAGGCGTTGATATCTCTGAGTGCGGTATGGAAGCCTATCCAGAGTTTGTATCGGGTACTAAATAAAACAGTACTTGTACGCGTGTTGAACAACAAAAAAGGGAGCCTGGCTCCCTTTTTTGTTGTCTGGTAAAGGTGTATCGTTAGCGCAATAAGTGACAACTAACTGAGAGTACATATGAAGCTAATTACCGCTGTTATTAAGCCCTTTAAAATGGATGATGTTCGACAGGCTCTGGCAGATGTTGGCGTGCAGGGTATAACGGTAACGGAGGTGAAGGGCTTTGGCCGCCAGAAAGGCCATACCGAGCTTTATCGTGGTGCCGAGTACGTTGTCGATTTTCTGCCCAAGGTTAAGCTGGAAATCGCTGTTGATGATGACGCGGTCGATAATGTTGTTGACGCTATTTTGAAGTCTGCGAATACCGGAAAAATTGGCGACGGCAAAATCTTTATATCGTCGCTGGAAGAGATAATACGTATTCGTACGGGTGAAACAGGTTCCGATGCTGTCTAGTTACTTCTGCTGCTAGTACTGCAGTTTTTACGCGTAGCGCCACAGAAAAGAAAAGCCCGGGTCATTATGGTCTGGGCTTTTTTTTGTCTCGAGAATGGGCGCGGGGGTGGGCACTGTCGTAAGTCTTCGCCAGATGTTGAAAATCCAGATGGGTATAAATTTGGGTGGTCGACAGGTTAGCGTGGCCAAGTAATTCCTGAACGCCACGTAAATCACCGCTCGATTCCAGCATATGGCTGGCAAAAGAATGGCGCAGCATATGGGGGTGAATTGGCTGACTGATGCCCTGTTGCTGGGCAATAAGTTTGACACGCTGTTGAATGGCTCGATGGCTGATGCGCTTGCCTCGCTGGCTGACAAATAGTGCTTTTTCATTCTCGAGCGCCCGCTCACTGCGCACCTTCAACCAGCGCTCGATGGCTTCCAGCGCGCAGCTACCGACGGGCACAATACGTGTTTTATCGCCTTTGCCGGTCACTCTAACAATGGCTTCGCCAAAGTGAATATTGCCAATATCGACATTGGCTATCTCTGCCAATCGCAGTCCCGAAGAATAGAGCAGCTCGAGCAAGGCGCGATCGCGCAGAGAGTGCCAGTCATCGCCATCAAGCGTTACCAGTTGAATCGCTTCGTCGGCATCCATTAATTTGGGGAGTTTTTTAGCTTTTGCGGGTGCCTGTAATCCGTCTGCCGGATTGTGATTAACCCAGCCTTCTTGCAGCGCGTAGCGAAAGAAAGCCCGTACTGAAGATAGCCAACGCTGCAGGCTGGCATTGGCCAGGCCACCTTTATGCAGTGTCGCTAGTAAGCTGCGTATGTGTTGGGTATCGACGTCTTTGAGTGTTTCTACGGGCTGGTCATCTAACAGCGACTGCAGGCGGGACAGGTCGCGTAAATAACTTTTAGTGGTCAGTGGCGATAGGTTTCTCGCCTTGTCGATGTGCCGGGCAAAGCTGGCTAATTGCGCATCATCGGGGGCTTTAGCCATGACGGGTCAGCTCATTTTTTGCGGCGCTGTGATGGGCTGCACTGTCGCGACCTGCGTCATCATTGGCGGTAGTACGCGATTTAGAACTTCAGCAATATAACTGAGGAAAAGCGTGCCCATACTGCTCTTGTAATAAAGCGGGTCCGAGTTACCAATAGAAAGAACGCCAAAGGTGTTGCCATTATTGAGGGGCACCACAGCGACCGATTTAATGGCGGAGGCCTGGTCGTCAAACAGAAAAGACAGCTCCTCATCGCGGAGCACGCCACAGGTGGCGCGATTACTGCGCAGTAAACCACCAATGGCCTGAGTGCCTTGATCAAGGCCGATAACTTTGGCCAGCGTGTTTAGGATATTTTCAGTGCCGAATAAAATCAGTTGAAAGTGTTCGATCTGAAAGTCGTTTTTGAGGCTGTCATAAAGTATGTCGATAGCCCGGGGCAAGCTGTCCGTTTCGAGTAAAGCGAGAACCAGACGCTTGGTTTTTTCAAATAAGGTGTCGTTAGCGCGCGCCGTCTCGAGCAGGTTGTTCAAGCGCGAACGCATTTCAAGGTTGCGATCGCGCAGCACGCTGATCTGACGCTCAATAAGGGATACCGCCTTGCCACTTTCGTGGGGCAGTTCGATTGATTCAAGCAGCTCGGGATGGCGGCTAAAAAAATCCGTTTCTGCACTGAGAAATTCACAAACTTGTTCTTCTGTGATCGCTCGCGCAGCCTGCTTGCCAGATGTGTCTTTTTTGCTCATAGACGAATGCGGCCCTGATAAACGGTTGTCGCCGGGCCCGTTACTGACACCGGCTGGTTTTCGCCTTGCCAGGTGATCGTTAGACTGCCACCCGGCAGATTGACTTTGACCGGCGAGTCTAGCAGATCTTGCGTGATGCCAGCTACTGCCGCCGCACAGGCGCCACTGCCACAGGCCTGAGTTTCACCAGCGCCGCGTTCGTAAACGCGCAAATTGATTTCATGCCGCGAGACTAGCGCCATAAAGCCAACATTTACGCGCTCGGGAAAACGGGAATGACTTTCGAGCAGGGGGCCGAGTTTATCAATGGGAGCTTGTTGAATGTCGGCAACTTGTAATACGGCATGGGGGTTGCCCAAGGATATAGCTGCGATGTTGACACTTGCCTCGTCTACGTCAATGGCATAAGTCAGGGCGCGCTGTTCTGCTTCGAAAGGGATTTGCGCAGGCTCGAAATTGGGAATGCCCAGAGCGGCCGTATAGCTCTGCTTGTCGTCAATAATGAGCTGCAGGATACCGGCATGGGTTTCGACGCTAAGCTTCGATTTTCCGGTGAGTCGTCTATCGCGAACAAACTTGGCGAAGCAGCGCGCGCCGTTGCCGCACTGGGCGACTTCACTACCGTCGGCATTAAAAATACGGTATTTGAAATCCACATCGGGCTGGGTGGGTGGCTCAACCAGTAAAATTTGATCACAACCAATACCGGTGTGACGATCGGCGAGGCGGCGGGCGAGCTCGTCCGTCATTGCTACAGCCTGGGTCACGGCATCGATAACCACGAAGTCATTGCCGAGGCCGTGCATTTTTGTGAAGCGAATATACATTCAGCTGGGGTCCGGCAGCAGGGATTCGCCACGCATTAAATCAGCCTTTGACTCGCGAGATCTGATCACGTGAGCATCGTTGTTATCGACCATGATTTCCACCGCTCGGGGACGGCTGTTGTAATTCGAACTCATGGACATACCGTAGGCGCCGGCGGAGTGGATACAGAGTAGGTCGCCCTCGGCAATAGCCAGTGAGCGCTGCTTGCCGAGAAAGTCACCGGTTTCGCAGACCGGGCCGACAATGTCGTAAACGCAAGTGCTGGCCTGGGTGTTGTCTCTCACCGTTTCAATATCGAGCCAGGCTTCGTACAGAGCGGGGCGCAACATATCATTCATGGCGGCATCGACGATGGCGAAGTTCTTGTCGCCGGCTTCTTTCAGGTATTCAACTTTGGTGAGT
>QNFO01000186.1 GCA_003646355.1 Gammaproteobacteria bacterium | reverse complement strand
GTCGAAGCTATAGGGCGGACGCGGACGAATTTCAACGCGAGGCTGTTTAATCACTTCACCGTCATATTCGGCAAAGCCGGTTTTCAGGGCATTGATAATCATTTCAGCACTTTCGTCGAACTGCACACGACTCTTGCTCATGTCGACACGGAAGTTGTCGTATTCAATGCGAGCCAAACCACGGCCCATACCGAAAATGGTGCGGCCCTTTGAGTAATAGTCGAGCAAGCAGATTTCTTCGGCAACGCGCAAGGGGTCGTGCCAGGGCAAAATGACGGCACCGGTGCCGAGCTTGATTTTGCTGGTTTGGCCGGCCATATAGCTCAGAAACTGGGTGACATCGGGGCACATCGTGTAATCGGTAAAATGATGCTCAACACACCACAGTGAGTCGAAACCGAGCGGTTCAGCCAGTTTGGCAATTGCGAGTTCGGCGTCGTAGACGGCAAGGTCGGTCATATTGCCGGGGTTTTGGAAGAGCATGTGAATGCCAACGTCCATAAGAGTCTCCTATCCTAATATTGGCTGCTTGAGCCGTGAATGGCGAAGCCTCTTGCAGGACTTTTTGTGCCAGAAAATAATGTTATTTATAAAAAAATTCGCGCGTAACTTACCGTATATCTTCATTTATTACCAGCGGGTAGCCTTATGGCTGGCGTCGCTTTAACTGATGGCCGACCCTTGGTAGCTATGCTCTAATGAGTACGGATTTATTAAACCCCATAAGAATAATCAAGGAGTAACAACATGAAATCAGTGCGAAGAATCGTTACCGTTGTTAACGAAAAAGGCCAATCTGTATTTACGCAAGATGAAGGCCGTGCCGACCTTTTTGGTGGTCAGGGTATGGAGGGCTTTACCGATCAGGGCTCCCTGGCCATGGCCGATTTATGGATGGGCACCCTGCCCGCGAATAACGCGGCCGATAACTTTGGCGAGCGACCCGGTGAATATAATCTCGACCCCATCCCCGGCTCGATGATGGTACGTATCGCCGAGTTTCCCCCCGAGCCTGAAGGCACGGCCAAACCCGGTGCCGGTCTCGATTCTCACCCGGGCTTTCATCAAACCAATACTAGCGACATTATTATCATTCTCGAAGGCGAAATTTATTCGATGATGGAAACTGAAGAAACTCTGCTCAAGACGGGCGATGTATTGATTCAGCGCGGCACCAACCACGCCTGGTCAAACCGCTCGGGTAAAAAGGTCAAAATGGCAGCGATTATGATGAGTACCGAATAAGCCCCTGCAAATAGGATTAGCTCTAACAGTAAAACCCTGCTTTCGAGGCGGGGTTTTATTTTTATGGCTAGGATACAAACGGTCACCCACCTAGCCCTTATTCGGGCGAAGCATTACAATGCCAACCTTTAAATCATCACATAAGTCCTGTCACTATGATTAGCATTTATCACAATCCGCGCTGCTCTAAATCTCGCCAAACACTGCAGCTACTCGAAGACAAAGGCATAAGCCCCGAGATTGTCCTCTATCTTGAAACGCCCCCCGACAAAGCCACCTTGCAGGGCCTGCTCGACAAGCTAGCCATTAGCCCACGGCAGCTACTGCGCAAGAGCGAGGCGGACTACAAAGAAAATAATCTCAAAGATGCCGCTCTTTCCGATGAGCAACTGATCGACTTTATGCTCAAATACCCTAAACTGATAGAACGCCCCATCGTTATTAACGGCGAGAAGGCCGCTCTCGGTCGTCCGCCGGAATCCGTACTTGAAATCCTTTAATACAACGAGGGTGTTTAGTACACGCGCTTGTGGGTTTTACCTGCAGAGTCATTGTCTTGAGGGTTTTGTCCTTTGAAAGACCTTAGCAAGTTAATCCAAAAGGCGCGAGTGATTACTCGGCTTAGCTACGGCGTGCTTATTTTTAGCCTTATAGCCGGTGGTTTAGTCAGTGGTACGCCGGTAATTTTATTAGTGTTTGCCGTTGCACCCCTGCTGATTTTCATCCCCGGCCTGCGCAAAGAAAATTATCGTTCCATCAGCATGCTATGTTTTGCCACCCTGCTTTATTTTACGGCCATAGTGGCCAACCTTTTTGAGCCAGACCGTTCGCTCTTCGATGTCAGCGCCGTAATCGCGGTAGTGACGCTCTTTATTGTCTCGATGATGTACAGCCGCTGGCTGCAACGGGAAAAGGCCAAGCCTGCCATTGATTATAGTAACGAGTGCTAAATCAAGCCTCGTAGCAATGGTGTAAAAAATAAATATCGACGGCAGGACGTCGCATAACAAGAGGTTGCAAGTGTGACAGAAAGTACAAAGGATAAAAAACAAGCGGGCTTTTTCAGGAAAATGTTTTCCCTGATTAACACCACCGTTAAATTTATACGCTCGGCAATTAACCTTATTGTGCTTCTCTTTGTGCTCAGCATAATTGCCGGCCTCTTTGTCGATAACGTCAAGCCTCTACCCGATGAAGCTTTTTTGCGACTGAGCCCCAGCGGTATGCTCGTTGAACAATTGGCCTACACCGATCCCCTTTCGCAACTCATTGGCCAGGGTGCTCAGCGGCCGACTGAAACATTGGTCAGTGATATTAGCGAGGCTTTGAAAGGCGCCAAAGACGATCCGCGAATTACCGGGCTGGTGCTCGAACTAGATTTTTTAGCCGGTGGCGGCATTAGCAAACTACAAACCGTCGGCGCTGCCATTAGCGACTTTAAAAGCAGTGGTAAGCCCGTGATTGCCGTGGGTAACAACTTTAGCCAGGAACAGTATTTCCTCGCCAGCTTTGCCGATGAAATCCACCTCAACCCTATGGGTGCCGTCGTTCTTAGCGGCTATGGCAACTACCATTCCTTTTTTAAAGATGCCCTCGATAAGCTGCAAATCAATTTTCATGTCTTTCGCGTCGGTGAATATAAAGATGCGGTAGAGCCTTTTATTCGCAACGACATGTCCCCTGCCTCAAAGGCTCAGGCTTCGCTCTGGTTGAATGAACTCTGGCAGGCCTATAGCAAGGGGGTTGAAAACAATCGTCAATTGCCCGCCGACACCATCGACAATTACGTCGACAATATGAGCCAAAACCTTAGCCTGGCCTCAGGCAATGGCGCTCAGCTTGCTCTGCAACACGGGCTGGTTGACCATCTTAGCCCCCGCCCCGCTATGCGCAAACGGCTGGCGGCGATGGCCGGACTGAACGAAAAGAAGGATGATTATCTGCACGTCGATGTGCAGGAATATTTATTCCATCAAAAGCTCCAGCTTTCCGAAACGCCGAGCGAGAATAAAATTGCCCTCATTGTTGCCAAGGGCACCATCTACGACGGCGAACAGCCCGAGGGTAATATCGGCAGTAAGAGCTTCAGTGACCTGATTGCTAAAGTACGTAAAAATAAGGATATTCGCGCCCTGGTGCTACGCATAGACAGCCCCGGCGGCAGTGCTTTTGCCTCTGAAGTGATGCGTCGTGAAATTGAAGAGATTCAAAAAAGCGGTATTCCCGTGGTGGTTTCTATGGGTTCTCTCGCCGCATCGGGCGGCTACTGGATAGCGGCTGGCGCCGAGCAAATTTGGGCCTCACCCACCACCATCACCGGCTCCATTGGTGTCTTTGGTGTGGTGCCAACATTTGAAAAAACGCTGGCCAGCCTGGGCATTTACAGCGATGGTATTGGCACTTCCCCCATCGCCGATATTTATCATCTCGACCGGCCCATGAGCCCACAGGCTCAACAGTTAATTCAGCTGAGCGTGGATAATATCTACCAGCAATTTCTCGATCTTGTCGCGACCGGGCGTAACAGCACCGCGATAAACATTCACGAAATTGCTCAGGGTCGTGTGTGGACAGGGCGCAAAGCCAAAGAGTTGGGATTAGTCGATGAGCTGGGTAGTCTCGATGACGCCATCGCCGCCGCTGCCGCACTAGCCGAACTGGATGACTACGAGTTGATTGATATTAAGCCGACGCTCAATTTGCAGCAGCAATTATTGAAGAAGTTGTCACAGGGGGTACAAAAAGCCTCTCAAAACCTCGGTCTGCAATCTGGGCAAAAGAGCTTATTGAGCCCCGCCCTGAGCCAATATGCTCAACGACTATTTTCGCAAACCTACATCGGTGAACAGGCAACAGGGCATCTGTATTTACAGTGTTGGCAGTGTCGTCTGGATTAATCGAGGCTTCAAGTTAAGTCT
>QNFO01000185.1 GCA_003646355.1 Gammaproteobacteria bacterium | reverse complement strand
GCCCGGCAGCGCCGACCACTTGGTCGCCGAATCCGCTGTGCAATTCGCCGTTTGGGGCGACCTGTGTACAGAGGCTGGCTGCGCGCAAGTCGCCGAACAAACCCTCGCCGCTGCCGGGCGAGTCGATATTCTCGTCAACAATTACGGCACAGCCGTCGAAAAACGCTGGGCCGATGCCGACACCGACGACTGGCTCGACATGTATCAAAAAAACGTACTTTCCGCAGCGCGAATGATCCGCCTATTGACCCCGCAAATGCGCGAACTCGGCAGCGGCCGTATTATTCAACTCGGCACCGTTGGCTCAACCCAACCCAATCAACTACGCCCCGCCTACTACGCATCGAAAGGCGCGCTGGCCAATATTGCCGTCGGCCTCGCTAAAGAACTCGCCGGCACCGGCATTACCGTCAACACCGTTTCACCCGGCTATATTCGCACCCCTGAAATTGAAGCATCCTTTCGCGCCAAGGCTAAACGTGAAGGCTGGGAGGATGACTGGGAAACCATCGAGCGGCGCATCGTCGCCAAGCGCTTCCCCAACCCCACCGGGCGCATCGCCACCCGCGAGGAAGTGGCCGACCTGGTTTGCTTTATTGCCAGCGAGCGGGCGGCTTTTATTAATGGGCAGAATATTCGTATTGATGGCGGGGCGCTGGATATTGTTCATTGAGGTAGAGGGGCCGGGGGCTTTGGCGCCGAATGCTTGATTGCAAGATCCGACCCCGTTATTTCTCTTGTAATAACAAGTATTTCTGTGGAGTCTGCCTGTTGGCTTTGGGTGAAGTACATCACCTGAGATACTTTTTTGCGTCGGGTGACGCAAACTTAGCTGTTAGGTTTTTTTGACATGGCTCTAGATCATTACGTCTCACAAGTTCATTTGAAAAACTTCTACGCGCCTGAACTTGGAGAAGCATTTTATGCGTCGAGGAAACAGGCCGTCCGGATTTTCCCTCAATCATCGAGCAATGTTTGCCGTATCGAACAAGGCAGCACCAACGAATATTTGCTTGAGGATAGGGCTATAGAAGAAGTATTGAAAACAGTCGAGCCTTATTACAATGAAAGTGTTGCTCAGCTGGAAAATGATTCAATAACCCGAGAAAGTGTTTATGTGATTGCTTGCTTTGTTTCGTACATACTCACGTGCTCACCAGCTGCAATGCGCATTCAGTCACAACCTCTGAAAGCAGCAGTTGAAGAAACAAGCAAGATCGCCGAGTTAATCGAAAAACTCCCCGTATCGCCACCCAGCTTAGGTGGGAAATCGCTTTCAGAACTCATTGATAGCGATGAAATTAGAGTCGAAATCGACCCCAAATACCCTCAAGCCATTGGCATAACTAGAATCCTTTCATCTACTAACGTATTTGGGAATTCTTGCTGGGAAATATTGCATAACCCGTTCCCAGAAAGTCCCTTCTTCACTAGTGACTTTCCTGTGTGTATAGAGAGAAGCAAAGATCCTAGGGTGCTGAACCGCATAATTCCTTTAACACCATTTTTAGCAGTCAGAATTCTCCCAGACATAGAAATTGATAGAGAATCACCAGATTTCAATTTCAATAAATTCAGACGCCGTATAAAAAAGCTAAACCGACGTCAAATCGCGGCTATCAACCAAGGAATAGTTCGCTGTGCGGAATCAATGATTTTCTCTCAGACTAATAGCTCATGGGTTAGTAGGTTTATTGAACGAAATGCAAACTATAGAATTGAAACATTCACCAGAAAAACACCTTCAGGCCGAGGTACCCTAATGCTTTCCAGTCAGAGAATCGCGGAGTATCGTCATGCAAGCACGTAGACTCAACAAACCTAACAAGCGCATTTGAGGAAAAGCGATTAAAGGGATTAAAGGGGACGGGGATTAAAGGGGACGGATTAAAGGGGACGGGATTAAAGGGGACGCAACCCTTTATGTTTTAAACAGGTGATTGGCATTTCGCCCAGCGTCTCGCCGCCGCGGGCGAGTCGATATTCTCGTTAACAATTACGGCACCGCCGTGGAGAAACGCTGGGAAGACGACCGGGAAACCATTGAGCGACGCATCGTCGCCAAGCGCTTCCCCAACCCCACCGGGCGCATCGCCCCCCCGCGAGGAAGTGGCCGACCTGGTGTGTTTTATCGCCAGCGAGCGGGCGGCTTTTATCAACGCATCAAAGGGGACGATCAAAGGGGACGCAACCCTTTACAAGTTATTTCTCAAAATAACTTGTTTGCAAATTCCATGTACGAAGCGAAATCCTGATTGATTATTTCAGGCCTTAATTGATAATCGGTCTGGTCGTATTTAAAGGCACCCAATTTGTGGATGGGATTTTCGGCTTCCCACTTGCGGATATTGTTGACTGACTCATCACTGAGTTGCATACCACAGAAATCGTAAACTTTTGTAGCAAGGGCAGCGCTGGGGCCGGTAACTTCAGGATAGGAAATATCGAGAACCTTGATGTCGGGCCGTGTTTGGCGGTTCATGGAGTAAAGGGGACGGAGTAAAGGGGACGAGTAAAGGGGACGCAACCCTTTACACGACCGTAAAGAAATACTAAACCGATTCCTATATCGACGACTAGCGCGACATGCACCAAAAAATACGCTCTCAGCAGCGCGCAAGATCCACCTCACAACACCGAAAATGCGCTAGAGCGGGAAGGACGGCGGTGAAATCATCGAGCGTCACATCGTCGCTAAGCGTCCTCCCAGCTTCGCAGCCATCCCGAAGAAATCGCCGATCTGGTGTGCTTTTTCACCAACGAACGGGCTGCTTTTATTAACGGACAAAATATCCGTATTGATGGCGGGGCACTGGACATTGTCTACCAGGGTTCAAATCAATTAGCAGCGAGAAACCCTGTGATAACACGTCCTCTTTTGATAATTATCAACGCGCTTTTCCAGCCTCCTCGATAGGGTAATAAAGCTGTTCGCAGCCTTAGCTTGCCCTAATTTAATTATCAGGAGAAAAACAATGACAACTTCAAAAGAAACATTGGATAGACGTAAATTCATTTTGCGCACCTCCCAGGCCGTAGCGGGAGCAGCCCTTGCCGGTGGCGCAATCACCGCGAGCACAAGTGCGAGCGCTGATGGCGAGTATTTTGTACTGGATAGCGCAGCAGAACATTTGTGCGGCACCTGCCAGCACTGGGGTGGACGACGTAGAATATCGGTCGACGGCAAGTCTATTGAATTCGATAGCCTGGGCTGGTGCAACAATCCCAAAAGCCCGAATTATCGCAAGACAACCGGGCCTAAAGGTGGACGTAAAATGGTCTGGGAAAAATGGTCTGAAATCCCCGCCTAAATTCTGTATGGGAAGGTATTTTAAATTGCTGTTTTAACGCAATTTGAAATACTCTCCCTGTTCATCACCTACTCTTAACTTAAGGGCTGAACAAAAACTTTACACTCAAAAAACGCTATTTGCTTGCAGCCAAGACTCTGCAACGCCGTATCGTTTTTCTCAAAGCCTTGCCTACACAGCAGTACCAAACGAATTTCGCTACAATGCTGGCCTACTAAAATTGCACGATGGTGACACGATGGCCCAGTATGTTTACTCCATGAATCGCGTGGGCAAAATTGTCCCGCCGAAGCGACAAATTCTTAAAGACATTTCCCTGTCTTTCTTTCCCGGTGCAAAAATTGGCGTGCTCGGTCTCAACGGCTCGGGCAAGTCGACACTGCTGAAAATCATGGCCGGTATCGATACCGACATTATTGGCGAAGCCCGCCCCATGGCCGATATTAAAATTGGCTACTTGGCGCAAGAGCCCGCTCTCGACCCCGAGAAAGATGTGCGCGGCAATGTCGAAGACGGCGTGCGCGAGGCGGTCGATGCATTGAAAGAACTCGACGGTGTGTTTGCCGCCTATGCCGAGCCGGATGCCGACTTCGACAAACTGGCCAAGCGTCAGGGCGAGCTGGAAGATATTATTCAAACCTGGGATGCCCACAACCTCGACCACAAGCTCGATGTTGCCGCCGATGCCCTGCGCCTACCGCCCTGGGATGCTGATGTCAGTAAGTTATCCGGCGGTGAAAAACGCCGCGTTGCCCTCTGTCGTCTGCTGCTATCGCGCCCCGACATGCTGCTGCTCGACGAACCCACCAACCACCTCGACGCAGAATCCGTGCACTGGCTCGAACAGTTCCTGC
>QNFO01000184.1 GCA_003646355.1 Gammaproteobacteria bacterium | reverse complement strand
TTTGCTCTGCCAGGGCTGGCGCATTGTTTCTATATAGCTCGCCATCGTTGGATCGGCTTTGAGGAAATTGGCAAACACCGGTAATAATTTATAGTGATAGCCACTCACCCCCTGAGCACCAAACTTCAGGTCTAGCACACCGACAAACTTACCGTTGGAGCCGGCATTGGTTACCAGCGTTATACCTTTAGAGTTCTTAACCTCGACGGGGGCAGGTATGCCGTCATGGGTATGGCCACCGAGAATGGCGTCAACACCCGTAACGCGGGAGGCCATTTTTAAATCGACATCCATACCGTTATGAGAAAGCACAATCACCGCATCGGGTTTTTCAGTACTGCGAATTTCATCGACCAGCTCCTGAAGATCACCATCGTTAATACCGAAGGTCCAGTCGGGAATAAAACGTGAAGGGTTTGCTACCGGCGTATAGGGGAAGGCCTGGCCAATCACCGCGACGCGATGGGCGCCAAGGCTTTTAATCACGTAAGGTTTTAGCGCATGGCCGGTATCTTCATCGTAGGCGGGGGAGCCATCAAACAGGGCGTCCTCTTTCACTTTGACATTTTGGGCGACGAAATCACCGTTAAACGCAGCGATATTCTCAAGCACCTCGCTATCACGGTAGGTGAATTCCCAGTGACCTGTCATCACATCAACACCCAGTAGATTGCAGGCTTCGACCATATCTTTGCCACGCGTCCACAGCGCTGTACCCGAGCCTTGCCAAGTATCACCGCCATCAAGCAGTAGGGTTTTATTACTACCAAAGCCATCGCGCAAACGATCAATCAGGCTTTTCAAATATGAAAAGCCACCCACTTTGCCGTATTTATTGGCGGCATCGTTAAAGTTAAGGCAGGTAAAGGCGTGGGCAAGCTCACTACCCGGGGCGATATTAAAATGCTCGAGTAAGCGCGTGCCCGTGAGGTGGGGTGGCTTGCCAAAGGCATCGTGAAAACCGAGATTGACACTGGGCTCACGAAAATAAATGGGCTTAAGCTGGGCGTGGGTATCGGTGATATGCAATAAACGCACATCGCCGTTTGCCGGCATGCTGTAAATATCAGCGCTGGCAGCTCGGCTATTCAGCGGTAGTAATCCCGCAGCACTGGCGAAACCGAGTAAACGCAAAAACTCTCTGCGATCAATATTCATACCAGGCTCCGCAAATTTTCTGGGTAGTTTTACAGTTTGTCATTAATAAAAACTTAAAGTGGGATGCTATCTTGCCAATGAGCCTCGGCATAGTTTGCCTGCATAAGGGATTTCTCAGCCTCATTTAAAGCAGCTTTTGCCAGCTTAAGGCTTTTATCTTTATCACCCCCAGCCAGCGCTGTTTCGGCATCTGCTATCAGCTTGTGCGTCGTCGTCCATTCAAAACCCTTAGCCGCTGCTTTGCTCAATGTCATTCGAGCGTCGTCGAGTATTGGCTTAACGCCAGCACCGGCGCCGGCAAAAACCCTGCCCGATGAAAACAGAGTAATACTCAGCACAATAAAAAAGAGTAATCGAACTTTATTCATAGGTTTCTCACAGCTCACTTTTGTCATCATCGACAGTCTGAATTTATTTACGTGAAGACGGGCCATTAACTTCCAGGCCCTGACTCATCACTGACTGAAAATACTCAAGATTACGATAGGCACGTCCCTGGGCGGGCAGTGGTTTGGCGCGAATATTTTTATTGCAGCCAGCATAGCGGCGATGCAATGTACCCATCTCCTCCCATTTAGCGCGGTACACGGGAAAGCCGGTTGGGTGCCCCAGCGCAGGACTGGTGATATCTGCACGTAATTTCTGCCCGGCGACGCGCATATGACAATCGGCACAGGAGAAATTCAGCTGACCTCGCTTTGAATAAAAGAATTCTTTACCTTCACTATAAGCCTGGTATGCCGCCTCATCAGGCACGGACACCGCGAAAACATTACCCGTAGAGGTGCTCGCCATATAAGCCGACAAGACTGCCAAAGCGCCATTTTTATAGGCGAGTGGCTTTTCTCCATTCGCCTCTCGACAATTATTGATCGCCAGCTCCAGGGTTATCACTTCACCTTTCTTACTATCAAAGTAGGGGTAATTTTGCCGAATACTTTCACCGCCATTAGCGAAGCAATCGGCATAGCTTTTACCGTTGGCAAAGGGTGTTTCAAATAAGGCCTCACCGTCATCAACGGCGAATTCGTAGGGAGGGAAATCTTCCATTTCAAGCCACTGCTCTCGAGAGGCAGCGTCGATGGCATAAACACCATTCTTGTATTCAGAAAACTCAACTTGCGAAAAGCGCTTTTTGAAATAATCCTGAAAGTCCCGAACGTCCTGCTGCACCATCGCTTTGTAATCAAGGCCTGCTTTATTGCCAGCATCTGCGCTAGCTATACCGCTTAAAGCCAATAGGCCAGCCAGAATCAATCCTGACTTTATTTTTAGTGTTAGTTTTACAAGCCCCATCACACGCCCCTTTTGTTTGCGATTGCTCTTACTTAATAGCCGCTTCGCCTGTTTCCGTCGCACCAGAGCTATCTATCCAGGTGATAGAAATCTTGTCGCCAGAAACGCCGCCTTTAAAACTAAAGGCCATATAAGGATCTTTGGAAACAGCCTGCCCAACTTCAGCATGAAACACTGGCTGACCATTATGACTGGCTGACACTTCCGTAATGTAGAGACCGGGGATCACATTGCCATCCTGATCTTTACGCCGACCCGTTTCCATCGGATGCTTAATTAACATTTTAACTTTTGTAATATCTTTTTTTACTTTTGCTTTAATTTTCATTACTCATTACCTGTCTGTTTAGGGCGAGCTAATAATAGTCGTTTGATTAATTTACCGACTACCCGCCGCAGCCACCTATTGTGACCTTAACTTCTTGTTGTACACGATGCAGCTTACCGCCCGACTCGACTACCGCGATCAGATTGGAGGTTTCGCCCATGCGAATACGAATAGACACGTCAGCCACATTAAGCGGTGTTAAATGAAATGTTACCGCCAAGGGAGAGGGGTTTTTCTCAACAAATAAGCTAATCGTTTTTACATCGGGCAAATTTGTTTTAACGCTGACCGGCACCACAGCGCCATTTTCAGCAATTGCCGGCGCCTTTAATTTAATCGCTGTACTATCAACAATCTCCAGCCCCGGGTATTTGCTACTCAAAGCCCCTTCCAGCGTTTCTGCTTTAAAGGCCTTTTCATTCCAGGCGGCAAAGGCTAAACGCGGCAAACTTGTTGCCGCCGCAATACAGGCTGCACCTTTAAATAAACTTCCTAAAAAACCTCTTCTGCTCATCGTCATATCTTTTCCACTCACGTTCATATCGTCACCTACAAATATTTTTAATAGCCTATAAAGAAAGGACTTTATAGTGTGTATAAATAATCGACTACTGCGCTAACTTCCTCACTCGAAAGCATTCCATGACTGCCAAAGGGCGGCATAATAGTATTTTTGTTGCGTTTTCTTGCATCCCATACCTGCTCATAGAGCTTGTTTTTATCGGGGAAGCGCGCTTGCATTTGTATCAGGGGCGGCGCTGTTGTGCCCATCAAGGTACCGCCAGCAATAACATGACAGGAAAGGCAATTGCCCTTTTTACGATCGAAGGTTAATGCTTTGCCTTTTTCAATCGCACCAGCCTCCGCCCAGCTCGGCGAAGCTGCAACGCATGCCAGCAAGCCCATAAATAACGCAGCTGCTTTTATCGCTTTATTCTCACAACGCAGCATTTCTTTCTCCTTTAATTGTTGAATAAGGCTTCCCGTTATTCACCCTTAACGACTCTTCTCAAGCATATAATCCACGGCGGCTTTAACAGCATTATCATCCAGCTGCGCTTGCCCGCCTTTAGCCGGCATTACTCCGCTGTCGCCTTGAAACCCTTCGATGGCATGCTGGTAAATAAGCGCTTTATCCTGCTGTATTCTCTCCTGCCAATCGTCGCTATTACCTGTCACCGGCGCACCGGCAACACCGCTGCCATGGCAAATTTTGCAGGCGCTGTCGTGTAAAGTTTTACCTGCAGAATTAGCCACGGCGTGTTCGCCTTCCGTTTCGCCTTCGCTGTAAGCGCGAGCATCGGTGCCACCTTCTTTAATATGGGCAGTCGGTGTTATTCCGGCGATGGTTTCCACAATTTTTATCGTTGCCGGGTCGAGACAATCGCTCAGGCAACGAGGATTTTTCACATCGGGGCGGT
>QNFO01000183.1 GCA_003646355.1 Gammaproteobacteria bacterium | reverse complement strand
TTCCAAACCCAATATCGGGTAGCATTTAAAGGAAATTATACCATGAACAGTGAACAACAGTCTCAGTTTGATAAAGATTATAATCGGCATGTCAAGCTGCTGAAGCTGCAAGGAAAAGCCCCTAAAACAGTTAAATCCTACTCTCATGCTGTACGCCGTGTCAGTAGGCATTTTGATTGCCATCTGAAGGAATTAACTCCTGAGCAACTTCAGGATTATTTTGCACAATTAGTCGAAACACACTCCTGGAGCACCGTCAAAATTGAACGTATTGGATTGCAATTTTTTTGGCATCATGTTCTAAAAAAAGACTGGAAATGGATTGATATTGTCAAACCACCCCAGGTCAAAACAATACCTGACATATTGACCATTTCTGAAATTGAACGGCTCATTGCTGCGACCCGTAAACTACGCTACCGTGTTTTTCTATTGGTTGTTTATTCCATGGGGCTACGCCTTAATGAAGCCTTGTCTCTTCAGATCAGTGATATTGATGCCGAACGTGGTCTGATTCATATCCGCCGTGGAAAAGGGGCTAAAGATCGTATGCTACCCTTACCTGATTTAGTCCTGCAGGCTTTAAGGACACTTTGGACAAAACACCGTCACCCTTATTTATTATTTCCTAACCCGGTTGGTTCACCTGAACGCATTGCGCAGGCAAAGACTCATATGGATCAAGGAGGTGCGCAGCAAGCCATGAGGCGTGTGGTTGAAGAATGTGGCATTAAAAAAAAGTCTCAATCCATAACCTACGCCACAGCTGGGCCACTCATCTTCTTGAACGAGGCTTAAGTCTGCGTCATATCCAGGAATTACTGGGACATTCCAGCCCAACCACTACCGCTCGCTATACCCACCTCACTCAGGTCACTGAAGAAGATTCCAAAGTCACCATTAATGATTTAATCAATTCAATTAAAGTTGATTTAAAGAAGGTGTAACTATGGAACTTGCATCAATTATTGACCAATACAAACCGGCATTTCTTGAAAAGTATGGTGCCCGCTCACTGCAAGGACAGATTCAGGCAATGGGAGCATTGCAGAGATGCCGCACACCTGATTCCGGAGAACTGTATGTTCATTGCACACAATGTGAGGAAGCACACTGGAAACCCATGTCCTGCGGACATCGAAGCTGCCCAAAATGCCAGAACCATGAGGCCGGCCAGTGGCTTGAACGACAGCAGGCCAAACTATTACCTGTAGAGTATTTTATGGCAACCTTCACTTTGCCAAAAGGACTGCGATCATTTGTATGGTATCACCAGAAAACAGTTTATTCCATCCTGTTTCAGTGTGTTGTCAGTACACTGAAAGATTTTGGCCTTAACCCTGTGGATGGTTCTTAAAACCCGCCTAAATCCGGCGAATTTCATTTCCACAGCCATCGACCCTGGCGAATATCTGCTAGCCCTTATTTCCCTACCTGATTATTATTTTTACCAGAACATTCCCATTTTATCTTGCCCGTCATCGTCACCTCACAAAGCCTGAATTTCATTGATGCCATTTAAAACAAGGAGGAACGCAGACTGAGTCTTTTTCCAGTCGAGTAGTCCTTTTTTTCAATTGAATCAATGGGATGATTGGGCGTGTGAGGTGATGTTGACGGGTAAGATGAAGACTTGCCTGGATTCCGAGCTGAAACGTGACACGAGAGTGATTTTTATCATGAGGATTATGATGAAATTGCTGAATGGTCAGAGAACGATTGTGGTACTGATCATCTGATTTGGCGTCAAGTTCAGTACCGCAATCCCACCGTGCTCTCGCACAAGCCGTATCAGTATCCCACTTGTACCGCCTTTTTTCCAGTTCTCTGCCACTGGAAATGAAAATGTGTGATTCAGCTCGTCTTTACAATTGTGCCCGCTGTCAGCGGCAGGTCATTATCTGCAGTCATTGTGATCGGGGTAATATTTACTGTTCTGGTGGATGCTCTGAACAATCACGCCATAAAAAACAGCAAGAAGCCGCTGAACGCTATCAATCCAGCCACAAAGGACGACAACGGCATGCTCAGAGACAGCGTCAATATCGCCAACGACAGCAACAATCTCGCCAATGGCGAAAAGAAAAAGTGACGCATCAGGGTTCACCTGAATTAGCCGCCTATGATTCAATCACCACTTGACTGAAACCAGAAATATCCCGACCAGCAGCCCCTCTTTTTTCAAAAAGATCAGGACTTACGTGTCATTTCTGTGGTGCCCAATGCGGTGAATATCTCCGTTGGGACTTTTTGCATCGACGAAGTCACTCCTGGTCACCTCACTCAGTCTTTTAATCAAATTAATTATTCAAAAGGAGAGCTTGTGACGATCAGTAAAGAAAAAGAAGCAGAGATTTTACGTTATTATCATGTTGAAAAATGGCCTGTCGGTACAATTTCAAAACAACTGGGTGTCCATCATGATGCCATCAATCGTGTGCTGTCTCAGGCCACTGGAACGATTCATGGTGAACGTACTTTACGTTCATCCATTATCGATCCCTATCTCCCTTTTATCAGGGAGACTCTGGAAAAGTACCCTCACTTATGTGCCAGTCGCCTATATGGCATGGTCAAAGAACGAGACTATTCTGGAGGCCCTGATCACTTTCGGCATTTGATTGCCGAGCACCGTCCCAGAAAAACACCCGAAGCCTTTCTTCGTTTAAAGACCTTGCCCGGTGATCAAGGCCAAATAGATTGAGGACATTTTTCGCACATAACAGTAGGGCAGGCAAAGCGACCACTGATGGCCTTTGTCATGGTATTGAGCTGGAGTCGACAAATCTTTTTACGCTTTTATCTGAACCAGCAAACGGCAAACTTTTTACGGGGACATGTTGCCGCCTTTGAGTACTTTCAGGGATTGCCAAAAATCCTGCTTTATGACAACTTAAAGTCAGCGACACTAGAACGCCAGGGCGATTCCATTCGTTTTAATCCTCAACTGCTGGAGTTTGCTGCTCACTATCGTTACGAACCTCGTCCTGTTGCGGTATACCGTGGCAATGAAAAGGGTCGGGTTGAGCGTGCCATTCGTTATATTCGTGATAACTTTTTTGCCGCCCGTGAGTTTACGGATTTAGATGATTTAAATGCTCAGGCTCTGCAATGGTGTCAGGGGCAAAGTGCCGATCGTCTATGCCCTGAAGATAAAACCATGACCGTCAGGGAAGCCTTTGAAAAAGAGCGACCTAAATTACTCTCACTGCCAGACAATCACTGGCCCACGGATGAGCGTGTTGAGGTCAAAATAGGCAAAACGCCTTATGCCCGCTTTGATCTGAACGATTACTCATTACCCCATACGCACACTCGTAAAACACTGACAGTGACCGCATCGTTAGAACAGGTACGTATTCTGGATGGACAGGAAGAATTAGCAGTTCATCCTCGCAGCTTTGATAAGGGCCAGCAAATTGAAAATCAGGCACACATTAATGCGCTCATTGATCGAAAAAGAAAGGCTCGCAAATATCGAGGGCAGGATCGCTTAATTAAAGCTGTACCCCCATGTCGGGAGTTGTTGGATGGTGCAGCACTGCGTGGCGACAATCTGGGATCGATAACGTCGACTTTGTTGAGATTGTTGGATAGATATGGTGTGAGTGAACTCACCATTGCCGTCGATGAGGCGCTTAAAAAAGAAGTCCCTCACCCTAATGCCGTTCGACAGACTTTACAAAAACGACGAGAAGAAAGATTAAAACCACCCTCTGTCCCTGTCGCACTTCCGGATGATGAAAAGGTGCGCAATATTGATGTGAAGCCGCATGCACTGGATGATTATGATCAGTTAGGTCAGCAGAAACATTCAATGATGAATGACACGCAAGACAACACAAAGGATGACAGTGAATTAGATTGTGCACAATCCAGGGGAGATAAAAAAGGATGACAGAGATAATCAATGAGCCGACTGAAGCGCTGAAAGTTCGGGCAAAAGAACTCAAGCTCTATGGCCTGATTGAACAATGGGATGAATTGGCTGATGCTGATTTTAGCTGGATAGAAAAGCTGTTGCAATGGGAGGAAGTTCAGCGAAATTATCGTTCACTGGAGAGACGTTTAAGCAGTGCTAAACTTGGGAAGTTTAAGATGCTGGCAGACATTGATTGGGATTGGTTCACTCAATGTGATCAAGGGGCCATTGAAGAGTTGATGAAGTTAGGCTTTATCCGTGATGCCAGCAATGCCATCTTTGTTGG
>QNFO01000182.1 GCA_003646355.1 Gammaproteobacteria bacterium | reverse complement strand
TTTTGTCCTCGCGCTGGCCTTTGTGCTGGAGCATTTTGTCACCCGACCGCTATCAAAACTCGTCGAGTTTTCCCAGCAGCTGGCTAATGACCACTCGGGGCTACAAAGTGCCGCACTTTATCTGGGTGAAATGGCCACACTCAACCAGACACTCAACACCATGAGCAGCAGAATTGCACGCACTGTGAATGACTTGAACTCACAGCAGGAAAACCTCGAGGTTACCCTGCATTCCATTGGTGATGCTGTTATTACCACGGATGGCGCCGGGCTGGTAACCCGAATGAATCCCGTTGCCGAGCAACTCACTGGCTGGTATGCCTACGAGGCCAGAGGCCTGCCGCTAAAAACCATTTTCCCCATCATCAATGCTACCACCCGTGAGGCAATCCCCAACCCCGTTGACAAAGTCCTCAGCACCGGTGAAACGGTCTATTTGAGTAACCACACCACCTTAATTGCCAAAGATGGCAGTGAACACCAGATAGCAGACTCAGCGGCGCCCATTCGCAATGGCGATGACAATATTGAAGGCATGGTTCTGGTTTTCAATGATGTTACTGAGCAATATAAATTACGTCAGGCTGCGAGAAACATTCAGTTACAGATAGAAGGTTTGCTTGACGACATGCAAACAATGGTCGGTATTTTAGAGGTCGACGGCAGCGTCACTTTTATGAATAACACGCCGATGAAGATCAGAGGGATTAAGCTCGACGATATTATCGGCAAAAAACTTTGGGAATGCCCCTGGTTCGACTACGGGACGGCGGCACAAGATTCAATGCAAGTAGACTGCCAGGACGCGGCACAAGGAAAACAAATTCTTAGAGATATACACATAAGCACCTCACAGGGTGAGCTTCTGTGGGTTCAGTTCAGCATCCACCCAGTATTTGACCCGCAGGGACAGATTATTCAGCTTCTCGCAGAGGGGAGCGATATAAGCGCGAGGAAAAAAGCGGAAGAGGAACTTAGCACCTCCCTACAACACATTAAGCTTTATCGAGAACAAACACCTCTGGCAACGATTGAATGGAATATGGATTTCCAGATAGCAGACTGGAATGACGCCGCAAGTAAACTCTTTGGCTACACCCGGGATGAGGTGATCGGTCGTAATGCAAGTCTTATCGTGCCCGAATCCGCAGCCCCCGAAGTAGACCACGTATGGGATAGCATCACCCATCAAAGCGGCGGCGAAATAAATATTAACCAAAATATCACTAAAGAGGGCCGCAGTATTCTCTGCGAATGGCACAACAAATCAATTGTGGATCCAACAGGGAAAGTTATCGGCATGGCCTCTCTGGTACTGGATATCAGCGCCGAGCACGAAGCAAAATTAGCGCTAATCAAACAAGAACAGGAGCAACGAGAAATACTCAATTCCCTTGTCCAGGGTATTATTACACTCGACGAAAAGGGTGTAATACTGAATACAAATCCGGCAGTTGAACAGATTTTTGGCTACGTTAACCAAGAGCTAATCGGCAAAGACCTGAGCACAATCATGCCTGGTTTTGACGCTCATAAAATCGACCGGTATATGACGCACTACGGCAAAGCTGGAGAGATTCCCGCCCTCGATGGACATCGCGAGGCCATGGGGCTACGTAAAAACAAAACACAATTCCCCCTGCATACCACAGCTGCAGAACTACCCCCGGCAGCCGATGGTACACGTCGATTTATTAGCGCCTGTTCTGACTTAACTGAAACAAAATTGCAGCAAGCACACCTGCAACGCACACAAAAAATGGATGCTCTCGGTAAAATCGTCGGCGGCATAGCTCACGACTACAATAATATGCTCGGTGTTATTCTTGGCTACGCCGATTTAATGGCCCTCAAATATCACGACATTGAAGGTCTGGATAATTATATTGAGCAGATATCGCAAGCTGGCGAGCGAGGTCGCAAACTCACCCAGCGCATGCTCGCTTTCTCCAAAAAAGAAAGCTCGCACCCTGAGGCCATTGAACTGCACCCCGTTCTTGCTGCACAAAACGAACTGCTCGGTAAATCCCTCACCGCCCTGGTCAAGCTCGAGTACGAGCTCTGCGACTCACCCTGGACAATCTATCTCGACGCCAGCGAACTGGAAGATACACTATTAAACTTAGCCATTAATGCTAAACATGCCATGTCCGACGGCGGCGTTTTAACACTGGCAACACACAAGCGACACCTTTCTTTTAGCGAAGCCCGTATTCTAGGCTTGGCTGAGGGTGACTATATGGTGCTAAATGTCACTGATAACGGCTCAGGTATCAGTGAAGAGCTCAAAAGCAAAGTATTTGACCCCTTCTTTACCACCAAAGGTAGTGAAGGTACTGGCCTGGGTTTAAGCCAGGCCTACAGTTTTATGGATCGCTGCGGCGGAACGATACAGGTCGAATCAAACCCGGGAACCGGCACCTGCTTTTCTCTTTATTTCCCACGCTACGAGGGTGCAGCTGCGCATCAGGCTGAGGTAGAAGATCATTCGATACGAGCGCAGGCAAGCGGAGAAACCATTCTTATTGTCGATGACGAGCCAGCCCTGCGAGAATTAACACGTGAAATACTCACCATTGCCGACTATAAAGTATTTATCGCAGGTGATGGCGAAGCCGCACTAGCCATACTTGCAAATGAACCCATCGACTTAATGATAAGCGACATTATTATGCCGAAGATGACGGGCTACGAGCTGGCAGAAATCGTCACTGAAAAATACCCACAGACCAGGATACAGCTAGCCAGTGGCTATAGCAGCGAGCAAGCCCTGAAGGAAGATCAAGAAGTTCTGCATAGTAATATTTTACGTAAGCCTTTCCGCTCTTCGCAGCTGTTAGATACCGTTGCAGAATTACTGGGAACCCCTGTCAATGCCCAATAAAACAACGAAACAAACCTGGCCATGGGCACTCGACTTGAATACAGGGGTAAGCGCAATTGATAATGAGCACCAACAATTGCTACAGCTTATTTATCAGGCCCATCTTCTTGCGGAACAGGGCGCAAGTACAACTGAGCTACTTCAACATGCTCGGGATCTTATCGTCTATACCGCAGCCTATTTCAAACGCGAACAACACATTATGCAGGCGGTGAACCATCCCGCCCTTGAATCTACCTGCACAGCTCAAGCTGTATTAATACAGGACTTGCAGCAAGATTTTAATTCCCGTTCCTTTACCAAAGATTCGATGAGTGATTTCTTTATTTCTCTAAAGGATCACCTGGTCACACACATTAAAGCGGCCGATAAAAACTTTACGGCTGTTAGCCACCCTTTAAATAGTAAGATTGAAACGGCGCTGTCCCGTGCCGAACCTCTGGCTGCGATCAATACGGTTGATATTTATATCGTCGACGACGAACAACAACATGTCGACCTGATGGTAGAAATGATCAGTATCGCTGGCTTATCGGCGACGGGCTTTACCTCTGCATCACTTTTTGTTAACCACCCTATTGCTAACACCGACATTATTTTACTCGACCTTAATATGCCCGATATGGATGGCATAGAAGTAATGCGCACGCTCTACGATAAAGGCTGTATGCCAACGTATATTCTCGTCAGTGGCTTTGATGAGCGAGTACTGCATTCAGCCAAACAGTTTGCCGACGCAAAGAATATTCTGGTTGCCAAAAAACTCAGCAAGCCTATTAATACCAAAGAATTTATCCACTATATAAGCCAGCTTCAAATTGAAGTTAGAGTGGCGCAAACATGTATTCAAGCACAACAAAAGCCGACAAGCCCTGCCAAAGATAAGCTGACCCTCAAGCAATTAAAAGCGGCCATCGCCGAACACCAGCTGGTTCTTTTTTATCAACCAAAACTGGACATGCGTAGCGGTAAAACTATCGGCTTCGAAGCCCTGGTTCGCCTCCAGCACCCTGAACTTGGTCTGGTATTCCCCGATCAGTTTATCGCTATGGCTGAAGAAAATGATTTAATTTCAGCCTTAACTTATGAGGTGTTCAGGCTAGCGACCGAAGACTATTTAATCTTTTGCGACGCTGGAATCAAACCTTTCATCTCGATTAATATCTCCGCCAAAGATTTACTCGACCTGTCGATGCCCGAACGCTTTGCCGCACTCGCTAAGGAAAAAGGCGTACCCCCCGAGGCCATCACCATAGAGCTCACTGAAACCGCCATTTTAAAGTCTGTATCTGACTCTCTCGACATACTCAACAGATTGCGTATGAAAGG
>QNFO01000181.1 GCA_003646355.1 Gammaproteobacteria bacterium | reverse complement strand
ATGTTAATACTGACCTGGTAGCCATTGCGCGATATTTTTTTTCACCCACACTCGATGTTGAAATAGGTTTTGCTCGAAAAACACGCTCACCCAGTTATCAAGAGCGTTATATCTGGATTCCGCTTTCTGCAACGGGGGGCCTCGCAGATGGCCGCAATTATATCGGCACGCCTGATCTTGACCCGGAAGTGTCTTACCAAACGGAATTAGGTTTCGACTGGCAGGAAGATAATTTCTTTTTTGCCCCTCGATTTTTTTACCGCTATGTAGAAGACTATATTCAAGGTACGCCAAGCACAAATAATGCGGCATTAGCCATTGACGCCAACACGCTACAATTTACTAACATCGACGCCTATTTATACGGCTTTGACGCGGAAGCTGAATATCAACTCGATAATAACTGGAGCCTCGGCGGCATAATTAGCTACGTACGCGGCAAGCGCGATGACACCGACGATGAGCTCTATCGTATTGCACCACTAAATACCACAGTGAAACTCACTTACGAAACGAGTATCTGGATGACCAGTGCCGAAGTCGTTGCTTATTCCGCACAGAATAAAGTGTCCAGTTTCAACAATGAAGTTTCCAGCTCGGGCTATACATTCTTTAATTTACGCGGCCAATACAGGCCTCAAACATTAAGCGGGCTGGAAATTGGTTTCGGCATCGAAAATATATTTGATAAAGGCTATCGCGTACACCTCAACGGCTTGAACCGAAACCCACAAAATGAAGGTACCTCGGTGGGCGAGCATCTGGCTGGGAATGGGCGTAATTTTTATACCACGCTGAGTTACGACTGGTAATCTTTTGAGGCGGTGTTAATTAGCTCATTACCCGCTGCGATAACATCTTCAACTAGCTGCTCGGCGTGCTCCCAGTTTGTGCGCGCGCCGACAAAGCACGGCCGAATAGCGAGCACCCCGTTGAGCATTGCTGTGCTGGGAATACTGCGGCCTTGATGAACTAATTTCCGATGAATTTTTTTATTTAATGCATTCAAATCATTCGCATCGTCGCCGCCATCAAGCACGTAACGAAAACAGCAGATAGACAACGTCGGCTCCTGAACAACTTCCAAATTTGGGTGAGCCCGCGCTAGCTCCGCAACACGCCGTGCCATGGCATTATGGCGACAGACTCGCTCACGCATGCCCTCTTTGCCAATTTCGCGAATCAATGCCCAGACCACCGCTCCCCGCGAAGGCGCAGATAACTCTACGCCGAAGTTGTAGTAGGGAATGCCGAGGCCATCCATTGAATGCTGGATATTGTCATCAGTAACAGAGCCCTCGAGATAGTCCGATGCCTCTTGCGTGAAGGCTCTGTTTAGCAGGCTGCGATCGCGCACAAAGGTGGCGCCGATACCGACCGGGGCACCCAGCCACTTATGAGGGTCAACAATCACCGAGTCAGCCTTTTCCAAACCCTTATAAAGTGGGCGCACCTGGGGGTCGAGAATACCCGGCAGGCCATAGGCGCCATCGACGTGAAACCAGATTGAAAACTCACGGGCCAGCTCAGCCAGTTCATTCAGGGGGTCAATCACCCCGGCGTTAGTGGTGCCCGCATTGCCCACAATGGCAACGGGCAAACAGCCCGCATCAATTAACTGCTGATCGCACAAGTCTGCCTGTAGTTGCTGGCGCAGGGCATCGGCACACATTCGCCCCTCGTTATCGACCGCAATGGTGACGACCGCATTGCGACCCATGCCCAGCACCGCCGCTGCACGATGCACGGTGTGGTGGCTGGTCGCTGTCGCGTAGATACGACAGGGGCGTTGCACGCCGTCGCGACTCGGGTCAATGCCGATACGTTCAAATGCCCATTGCCGCGCCGCACCCAGTGCCACCAGGTTGGCCACCGAACCACCGCTGCTGTACAGGCCTTTCATTTCAGCGGGCAACTCAAACATTTCAGCCATCCACTCCAGCGACAGCTCCTCAAGATAACTAAACGCCGTTAAGCCGAGGCGTTGCGGTGCCGCCACCGAACCCGCCAAACTCGCCAATACACCCGCCGTCGTTGCGCCGGTAGTAATAAAAGCCGTGCAACCGGGGTTGGGAATTTGCGAGCCATTGGGAATTATTTGCGAGCCTAGCTCAGCAATCACCTGCGCTATGCCCACACCTTTTTCAGGCAGCGATTGCTGCAAGGCATCGTGCCATTGCGTATGGCGCGACATTGCATCGGGGTGTTCGAAGCGTAAATATTGGTCCAGGCTCTCACCCAGCGCCTGTAAGCGAAGAGTAATAGGGCCGCACTCTGCCTGTTCATTATTCATTGAAATCTCCTTTACGTCTTATTTTGACAGGGTGCGCGGCACCCAGTATTTCTTATTTTCTCAATTAAAGCATTTTCTCTAAACCTTTTCGATCTGGCACAAAACAACCTAAAGCCTTACTATCCAGCCCGGTAATTCATTTTATAACCTGGACTTATTCCTATGCAGTCTTTATTTGAGCCTTTAACGTTCCTGCGCGGCCCCGCCCTTAAAAACCGTTTCGCACTGGCGCCGCTGACCAATTTACAAAGCCATGCCGACGGCACACTGTCAGATGACGAGTACAAATGGCTGACTATGCGCGCCGAGGGTGGTTTTAGTTTAACGATGACAGCCGCCGCCCATGTGCAGGCCGTTGGCCAGGGCTTTCCCGGACAGATCGGTATTTTTTCTGACGATCATCTCGAAGGGCTGACACGTTTGGCCGCTGGCATTAACAAAAACGACAGCCTGTCGATTGTGCAGCTGCACCACGCTGGCCACCGGACACCTAAAGAGTTGATTGACACCCAGCCTGTTGCCCCCTCTGATCACGAAGAATCTGGCGCCCGTGCCCTTTCAACGGCAGAGGTAGAGCAACTGATCGAAGACTTTATCGCCGCTGCTGAGCGCGCCGAGAAAGCGGGCTTTGATGGCGTCGAGATTCACGGCGCCCACGGTTACATCCTCTGCCAGTTTCTCAGTAGTGACACGAATCGTCGCGATGATCAGTACGGCGGCTCGCTAGAAAATCGCGCCCGCCCCCTGTTCGATGTTATTGCGGGTATTCGTCAGCGCTGTGGTAAAGACTTCAATGTCGGTGTGCGTTTAACGCCTGAGCGTTTCGGCATTGTGCTCGGCGAAGCCATTGAAGTGGCCCAGCGTCTGTTTGACGAAGCGCAAATTGATTATTTGGATATGTCGTTGTGGGATGTGTTTAGTGAGCCTAAAGAAGAGGCCTACAAAGGCAAAAGCTTGATGGATCATTTCACCGCCCTCGAACGCGGTGATGTGCGCCTCGGTGTTGCCGGTAAAATCCGCACGCCGGAGGAAGCCAAGCGCTGCATGGATAACGGGGTTGATTTCGTCCTGTTGGGCCGAGCGGCGATTATTCACCACGACTTTCCCAACCTAACGGCTAAAGATAGTAATTTCACCCCGGTGGCGAATCCGGTTTCAGCCGATCATTTGCGCGCAGAGGGGCTGAGTGAAACCTTTGTCGAATATATGTCTATCTGGAAAGGCTTCGTTGCAGAGACAGATGGGGTTGTAACCCCAGAAATGATACAGGGTTAGGTTTAGGGTTTACACCCATCAATACGATGGGTGTAAACAAAGCCCTGCTTGTTGTTCTGCAAGTAGCAATAATAAGAGCAAAGCTCACTCAGCACTGACAGGCAGTATTTATAGCGCAGGCTCTGGCAGTCGCCAGATATAGGTCGAAACCATCACCGCAGTACACAGCAATAAAACCTGCACCTGCCACAGCGGCACGATGAGGGCAGAAACGCCCATCGTTAGCCACATGGTCAGCAGCGTGTAGTACTTGGCCTTGCGGGGAATACCGCTGCCATCCAGGTAGGCGAGAATATATTTACTCAGTACCGGGTGGGAAATAAGCCAGCCATAAAAGCGATCCGAACTGCGGACAAAACAACCGGCGGCCAACAGTAAAAAGGGTGTGGTTGGCAGCAGGGGTAAAAAAATACCAACCACCCCTAACACCAGGGAAAGACTACCCAGGCCAAATAGCAACACACGAACAAAGCCGCTGGCAATACTGGGTTTGCCGAGTGTATTTACAGAGACATCATTTGTAGTTGCCATACTTCACACATCCTTTTTATGCAGAACCCCGAGCGGCGTCGCTAGCTGCAAAAAGCGTCAGCCTTACTTCAGCTTAGACCGCTTTAAGCAGTAACACCTATTTTGCCCCGGGTTTT
>QNFO01000180.1 GCA_003646355.1 Gammaproteobacteria bacterium | reverse complement strand
CGGCACTGACTAGTGCAAACCAGGCTAACTGCTCCAGGGCAAGGTGCCATAAATCTGCGTAGGCATGTCCCGGGTGATTTACAACAACCACCGAGCCTTGCTTTATCCAGCCTGTTGAAACTTCTGCAGAGCCCTCGAATGAAGACAGGGAAATCAAATTAATAAACCACGCGGGTACAGAGTGAGCGGCCCCGACAAAATCTCGATTGATGATTAGCTTGCCGTCAATATCCTGAAAATAGATGCGCCGATAAAAACCATTATCAGACACCCCATTGAGGATAGTATTGAGGGCGGAGACATCCTGATTGTTGGCCGATTGAGTCATCGACAGCGCAATAGAAGTCGCTGTGTCCTGCGCGTGGGTGCGCATTTGATGCTCAACCAAACTCTTACCATTGCGTAAGCCAACGGTAATATTGCCGATATAGAGCAGAAGCATGGCCGCCAATATGGCGCTTAATAACTGTCGAAACAGGGTCACGGATAACTTTCCAAATTCAAAACGCCCCGAGTCTAATTCAAGCCCCAGGTACTGCCAATGCTCACATCTCCAGTCTGAGAGCTAGTAAACATAAGTGCCGTGACAGAGCCTGTATTACCAGCCACAAACAAAAAACCCCCAGTGACACCGCTAAGCGTCCCTGGGGGTTTCTTTATTGTTGGTGCCAGCCCTTATTTAAACACCAGGCCACCGTCACTCAATGTCACATGAATGGTGTGCCCGGGATGATAGCTACCGGCAAGCACCTCCTGAGCGAGTGGGTTTTCCAGCAACTGCTGAATGGCGCGTTTTAGCGGCCGTGCCCCATAAACCGGATCAAAACCGGCATCGCAAATGGTTTCTATCACGTCTTCGTCGAGTTCAAGGCTAAGCTCACGATCGGCAAGGCGGGCCTGCAGCAAGCTAATTTGGATATCGGCAATACCGCGAATCTGATTTCTCGCCAGTGGGTGGAAGACCACCACCTCATCAACCCGGTTAATGAATTCAGGGCGGAAGTGCGTGCCGACAACACCCATGACGGCTGACTTCATTGACTCGTAATTGTCCTCGCCAGAAAGCTCCTGAATAATATCTGAGCCAAGATTCGAGGTCATAACGATCACTGTATTACGGAAATCGACCGTGCGGCCCTGGCCATCCGTTAAGCGGCCATCGTCGAGCACCTGCAAGAGAATATTAAAGACATCGGGGTGAGCCTTCTCCACCTCATCGAGCAGTAGTACCGAATAGGGTCGACGTCTGACCGCCTCGGTTAAATAACCGCCCTCCTCGTAACCGACGTAGCCGGGAGGTGCTCCCACCAGGCGAGCAACGGAATGTTTTTCCATAAACTCTGACATATCAATGCGCACCATGGCCTCATCACTGTCGAACAAAAAAGAGGCCAGAGATTTACACAGTTCGGTTTTACCGACCCCGGTGGGGCCAAGAAACAGGAAGGAGCCATTGGGGCGGCTGGGGTCGGATAAACCCGCTCGCGAGCGCCGTACAGCATTAGCGACAGCAACGACGGCTTCATCCTGACCGATCACCCGCTCGTGCAACGCGTCTTCCATACGCAGCAGTTTGTCACGCTCACCTTCGAGCATTTTTGATACGGGAATACCCGTCCACTTGGAGACAACTTCGGCAATTTCCTCTTCGGTGACTTTATTGCGTAAGAGCTGCATTTCGCGAGTTTGTGCATCGTCGGCTGCCGCAAGCTGACCTTCAAGCTCAGGAATTAAGCCGTATTGCAGTTGAGACATTTTTTCGAGATTACCCGAACGACTCGCTGTTTCCAGGTCTAAACGGGCCTGCTCGAGTTCGCTTTTAATGTGGGCGGAACCCTGCACAGCAGATTTCTCTGCTTTCCAGATTTCTTCCAGGTCGGCAAACTCTCGCGAGATTTTAGCAATATCATCCTGAATTTTTTCGAGGCGTTTTTTAGAGGCTTCATCCTCGTCCTTTTTCAATGCCTCACGCTCAATTTTAAGCTGTATCAAGCGTCGTTCCAGCTTGTCCATCACCTCCGGTTTGGAATCAATTTCCATGCGAATACGGCTGGCGGATTCATCAATTAAATCAATCGCCTTATCGGGTAATTGCCGATCGGTAATATAACGCTGCGACAATTTAGCCGCTGCAATAATGGCCGAGTCGGTAATATCAACGCCGTGATGCACCTCGTAACGCTCTTTGAGGCCGCGTAAAATGGCGATGGTGTCTTCTTCAGAGGGCTCTTCAACCAGCACCTTTTGAAAGCGTCTTTCAAGCGCCGCATCTTTTTCAATGTACTGGCGGTATTCATTCAACGTGGTCGCACCGACACAGTGCAACTCACCTCGCGCCAGTGCGGGCTTGAGCATATTACCGGCATCCATTGCGCCTTCGGCCTTGCCCGCACCGACCATGGTGTGCAGCTCATCAATAAATAAAATGATGCGGCCTTCCTGCTTACCCAATTCGTTGAGTACAGCCTTAAGGCGCTCTTCAAAATCACCACGAAACTTGGCACCGGCCAACAAAGCCCCTAAATCAAGGGACAATACGCGTTTGTCTTTTAAGCCTTCGGGCACTTCACCATTAATAATACGCTGGGCCAGACCTTCGAGAATGGCCGTTTTACCGACACCGGGCTCGCCAATTAATACCGGGTTATTTTTGGTGCGACGTTGTAAGACCTGAATAGTGCGGCGAATTTCATCATCGCGACCAATCACTGGATCAAGCTTGCCCTGCTCCGCTCGCTCAGTCAGATCGATGGTGTATTTATCCAGCGCCTGACGATTTTCCTCGGCTGCAGGATCATTCACCGACTCACCGCCGCGAACTTGAGCCACGACGTCTTGCAGGCGTTTTTTATCACCGAATTTGGCCAACAGTTTGCCAGCATCATCACTGCCATCAAACAGCGAAAGGAGGAGTGCCTCACTGGAAATAAACTGATCGCCCTGCTGCTGGGCTAATTTATCGGCAAGGTTTAATAGCCGCGATAAATCCTGAGAAATACTCACATCCCCTGTGGGGCTTTGAATTTTTGGCAAACCTTCTAGCTTTGCATTGAGTTCATTCTGCAAACCAGCCACATCAAAACCCGCCTGGCCAAGCATGGGACGCACAGCCCCACCCTGCTGGTTAAGCAGCGCATGAATTAAATGCAGAGGTTCAATGGCCGTGTGGTCACGGCCAACCGCTAGCGACTGGGCTTCGCCAAGGGCATTTTGTAACTGAGTGGTTAAACGGTCTTGTCGCATTCAGTATCTCCATCAGGGCTTTTATAACTTACAGCCTATCTGGGGACGAAGCTTTGATTTGCAATTGTAGACGACAATTTAATTGCCGGAGATCAAGAAAAGTTAAACTATTTGATACTGCAGGGAACTTAAAATAAAAGCTTAGAATTTATCATTTATTTCAATCACATCGTAAGCGGGTTCTTCATAGGGGTGGCTAGCTTTTAAAGCCGCAACTGCAGCCTGAATATTTTCGCCTGAGCAGACTAATTCAACTTTATATTCAGCCACACGCTCAACAAGGCCCTGCTGACCAATCGCAGGTTGGCTGCCCGCTAAAGGACGAAACTGCCCCTCACCGAGACACTGCCAGCTGCAGCGATCATAATTACCGATGCGCCCCGCACCGGCAATAAAGAGTGCTTCTTTCACCACTTCAAGATGACTTTCCGGCACGTAAAAACAAATCTTGTACATAGTTATTGAGCGGGGATTTATTAGTTTATCGACATTTAATACAGCATATTAAAAAACTTACGCTGATATTCTACCGCCAGTGGTTCACCCTTACCCATTGATGCCAGCACATCGAGGAAGGCTTTTTTGGCAGCACCTTCCTGAAATTCTTTATCGGCTTTAACTACCGCCAACAACAGGTCTAGCGCCTCTTTAAATTGATTATTTTGATTAAATTGCAGGGCTAGTTGATAAGCCAGCTGCAGATTGTCGGGGTCATTCTTAAGTTGTTCTTCCAGAGCCTGAATTTCCGGCGATTTTCCCGCCTCACGCTTTAGCTCAAGACTGGACAATAAGCGATCGTAATGGGCCTCTCTATCGACCAGGGCAATGGCATCCATTACCGTTTGCGCCTCGTCACAACGATTCATTTCAATCAACGTGAAGGCTAAGGACAGGGCAACATCGTAGCGTTGCTCGGAGTCTTTATAGGCTGGGCGCAGTGTCTCCAAAGCGGCCTGATAATCTTTATCGGCCAGCATTTGTTGAGCCTGTGCCAGCTGGG
>QNFO01000179.1 GCA_003646355.1 Gammaproteobacteria bacterium | reverse complement strand
GTCGATGTCGGTGCCAAAATCAACAGACTACAGCTGATTTCGAGCGGCTTACAGCCTGGAGAAAGCGTCGTGCTTGAAGGCGTGCAAAAGCTGAAAAATGGTATGACCATAAAGCCTTTGCCAAGTACCTTCGAAGAAATAGCGAAGCCTTCTCCCGCCCAACATTCAGGCGTTTAGATCATGGCTGAATTCTTTGTACGACGACCCATCGTGGCGATGGTTATCGCCATTATTATTGTTCTTCTGGGGCTGATTTCTCTGGGTGGTTTGCCGGTTGCTCAGTACCCGGAAATCACCCCGCCGATGGTCAGTGTTTCCGCCACGTATCAGGGCGCGAATTCGGTTGATGTCGAGCAATCTGTCGCCACGCCGGTTGAGCAAAAGGTCAATGGCGTCGAAAATATGATTTACATGAAATCGACCAATGCCAGTAATGGCGCCATGACACTGCAGGTTTCCTTTGAAGTTGGCACCGATCTCGACATGGCCAATGTACTGGTGCAAAACAGGGTGTCGGAAGCAATGGCCATGCTGCCGGAAGAGGTGACGCGCCAGGGTGTAACGGTTAAGAAGAAGCTCTCGTTTCCCCTCTTGTTAATTTCGCTGATTTCACCGAAGGGGACTTACGACGACACCTTTTTGATGAATTACGCGACCATTAATATTATTGATGAGTTGGCGCGAATTCGCGGTGTTGGTCTGGCTGAAGTACTGGGTAGTAGTCAAACTGAATATTCGATGCGTGTCTGGATCAAGCCCGATCAGCTGTCTAAATTAGCCTTGACGGTGCCTGATATTACGGCCGCCATTCAACAGCAGAATGTTCTTGTGCCAGCCGGGCAAATTGGTGGGCCACCCGCACCGGCGGGTACAGAATTCACTTATACGGTTCAAACCGGTGGACGTTTTGAAACGGCGGAAGAGTTCGGCAAAGTGATTGTTCGCGCTAATCCCGATGGCTCTCACGTGCTGTTAAAGGATGTCGCGCGTATCGAGCTGGGCACTCAGGGCTACCTCATCAAGTCGAACCTTGACGGCAAACCTTCGGCACTATTGCAGGTTTTTCAGCTACCCGATGCTAACGGTCTTGATGTTGCAGAAAAAGTTATCGCGGCATTGAATGAGATTGCTAAGGATTTGCCCGACGATGTCGAATATGTGGTGTCTCTCGATACTACGAAGCCGATTACCGCAGGCATTCGTGAGATTGTCATCACTCTGTTTCAGGCTCTGGGGCTGGTGATACTGGTGGTGTATATCTTCCTGCAAAGCTCGCGGGCAACTTTTATTCCGGCGCTGGCGGTACCCGTCTCGTTGATCGGTGCTTTTGCGGTATTTCCCCTGCTGGGCTTTTCGATTAATACACTATCGCTGCTCGGCCTGGTGCTGGCGATTGGCATTGTGGTCGATGATGCGATTGTTGTGGTCGAAGCCGTGACCAGCAAGATGGAGGCCGGCTTGGCGCCTCGCGAGGCCACTATTGCTGCAATGAAAGAGGTCTCAGGGCCAATTGTTGCGACCTCCCTGGCGCTGATTGCGGTGTTTGTACCGGTGGCAATGATGCCGGGTATTACGGGGCTACTCTATCAACAGTTCGCCATTACGATTGCGGTGGCCGTGGCTATTTCCTCGATCAACGCCCTGACCCTGAGTCCGGCGTTGGCGGCCATGCTGCTCAAACCACCGGGTGAAGAGAAAAGCCGTCTCGATGGTTTCTTTGCTATTTTTAATCGCTGGTTTGAAAAAGTGACGGGCGTGTTTTTAAAGCTGGTGCATTTTTTCACCGAGAAATTAATTCGTGCGGGCATTCTGGTGCTGGGCTTAATTGTCGGTTTGGTGGTGTTGATGCAAACATTGCCAGCGGGTTTTGTGCCGGGTGAAGATCAGGGCTACATAATGGCGGCGGTGATGTTGCCTGACGCGGCCTCACTGCAGCGAACGGAAGAGGTAATGGCTTCTGTTGAGAGTGTGGTTGGCGAGATTGATGCCATTCAAAACTCGTCGATTATTTCCGGTTACAGCATGTTGACGGGTACAGTGCAGTCCAATGCGGGTTTTGTGTTTATTCAGTTAAAGGACTGGGATGAGCGCACCGAGGCCAGGGATCACGCCAATCAAATAGTGCGACGGCTAAATGTGGCTTTATCACAGCAGATAAAAGGTGCGGTGGCGTTCGCCTTTGCACCGCCGCCTATCCCCGGTATCGGCACCGGTTCGGGTTTCACTATGATGTTGCAGGATCGCAGTGGTAATCCCCCTGAGTATCTGGCTGAGCAAAGCGCGGCCTTTGTTAAAGCGATTAATGAGCATCCTGTTATTGCCCAGGCCTATACGGTCTATCGCGCAAATTCGCCGCAACTACTGTTGAGTATTGACGATAGCAAAGCACTGAAATTGGGTGTGTCTCTACAAGACCTGCAAACCTCTATCGGTGCTTTCCTCGGCGGCGCCTATGTGAATGACTTCAATCGCTTTGGCCGACTTTATAAGGTCTTCGTACAGGCGGAGCCTGAATACCGTGCCGAGCCCGATGGCCTGCGCTTTTTCTATGTGCGCAATAAAGACGGCAATATGGTGCCTTTGTCGACCCTGGTCGATATCACGAGAACGAGCGGCACGGAGTTTACCAATCGCTTTAATCTTTACCGCTCGGCTGAAATTTCTGGTCAGCCCGCAGCGGGTTATAGCTCTGCCCAGGCTCTGGCTGCGCTAGAGGAAGTTGCGGCGCAGGTATTGCCCGATGATATTTCCTATGATTGGGGCAATATGTCCTATCAAGAAAAGGCCGCCTCGGGCAGCGGTACGATCGTTTTTGCGATGGCACTGGTGTTTGTGTTTTTGGTATTGGCGGCGCAATACGAAAGCTGGTCGCTGCCGCTGTCGGTGCTGGCCGGTACGCCCATTGCCATCTTCGGTGCGATAGCCGGATTGTGGCTGGCGCGCTTTATGAGCGAGAGCTACGAAAACAATGTTTTTGCCCAAATTGGTCTGGTGATGTTGATAGGTATGGCCGCGAAAAACTCCATTCTTATTGTCGAATTTGCCAAGCTGGAAATGGAGAAGGGCAAGCCGGCTTTCGAGGCGGCGATGGAAGCCGCTCGCCAGCGCTTTCGCCCCATTTTAATGACAGCCTTCTCTTTTATTCTCGGAGTGTTACCCCTGCTGGTTGCCAGTGGCGCGGGTGCCGAAGCGCGTAAAATTATGGGTATGACGGTATTCAGCGGCATGCTGGTTGCCACCGTCGTTGGCGTGGTGTTGGTGCCGGCCATGTTCGTTGCAGTGGAGCGTTATCTCGGTGGTAGCAAAACCACAGCGCTAGCGGAATCAGGTACAAACATCGAGCCGGGCGATTCTGAAACGCCCAGCAAAGGAGAGGTGTAAATGGGTCGCTTCGACATAAGCTCTTTGCGCGTCGGCTTAATGTGCAGTGCTTTGCTGAGCGGTTGCGCACTGACGCCCGACTACGAACGGCCCGTGCTGGATGTGCCTGTTGCCTATCATGTCGATAGTGAACAATCTTCCACCCTTGAGCAGGGCGAGAGCATTGCCAATCTGGCCTGGTGGCAAGTGTTTGAAGACGCGCAGTTACAAGGCTTAATTCGCAGCGCTCTGGCAGAAAATAAGGACATCGGTGTCGCCTTGAGTCGGGTCGCGCAGGCTAGCTATCAATTAACCAGTACTCGCGCCAATCAATATCCCTTTATCGATATCACCGCCGGGGCAGCGCGAAGTCGACAAAGCGAATTTCTGATGCCCGGTGCCAGCATTGAGGAAAGTTTTTCCGTGATGGGCAATCTTTCTTTTGAACTCGATTTATGGCGTAAATTAAGTCGCTCAACAGAAAGTGCCAGGGCCTCTTTATTAGCCAGCGAAGCTGTGCAACGCCATGTCGCGCTGAGCATCGTTGCCAATGTGGCGAGTGCTTATATGCTACTGCTCGACCTGGATGAGCGCTTGTTGATTGCCCGCCACACGGTGGATAGTCGTCAAGCTAGTCTGGGGATTATTCAGGCGCGCTTTGACGGGGGTGTGACGCCCGAGCTCGATGTCAATCAGGCGCAGATTGAACTTGCTGTTGCCGAAGTGGCGATCGCTACTTTCCAGCGTGAAATTGCGCAAACTGAAAATGCTCTGGCCATTTTACTGGGGCGTAACCCCGGACCAATTAATCGAGGCTTGTCACTAAAAGAGCAGCAATTATTACCTGAAATCCCCACCGGTTTGCCCTCTGAATTATTACAGCGTCGCCCCGATG
>QNFO01000178.1 GCA_003646355.1 Gammaproteobacteria bacterium | reverse complement strand
TGGCCGCGCATAGCACGATTCTCTGTTTTATTAGGAGGGAGAACGATGCACCTTAATAGTGATGCTGAATACACTACTGCACGCTGTGTTAAATCACTATTAAGGTGCATCGTTCTCCCTCCTAATAAAACAGTGAATCGTGCTATGCGCGGACACTATCGCGAGTATTTACCGATGCGTACCAGCCCTGTAACGCCACATGGTCATCAGCAATTGGCATGCCGAGCAGCGCGGCAAAATCGACAGCACACAGCGCTGTAATATCTGCAATTGAAAACGTCTCCCCAGCGAGATACTTATGCTCCTGTAGCTGCTGGTCAAGACGATGCATTTCAGCAGCTATGGTCTCTTTGTTGTGCTGCCCCCAGTCACTATTGCGGTATTTATCGGTCGCCAAACCTTCAGTGCCGTGATGAAAAAAACTAGCCACAGCACCGAGCAGGCCATGCTCGACCCGGCGATCCCACATATCGATCAAGGCCCTTTCGGTAGTCGTATTACCCAACAAATCACTGTGCTGACCCTCTGCATTCAGGTCAGCCAGATAGCGGCAAATAACCGCACTCTCGCTAATTGTTCTGCCATCGTCGAGCTCAAGCGTGGGCACTGCACCGTAGGGATTGCGTTGTAAGTGCTCAAACTGTAAATGCTCGCCAGCCAGCACATCGACTTGCTCACGCTCAAGTTCAATACCCAGTTCCGCTGCAAATACTCTGACACGACGTGGATTGGCAAAAGCTTCAAATTCAAAAAGTTTCATAAAAAAATTCCTTAATTAGTTTCTTGTTGGTTTAACGTCACTATTTATAGGGCTAGTCGTTAAACAACAGCCGCTGTTTGATTAATGTTGGCAGAGGACGTCCCCTGACTTAATGGTTCAATAGACAAGGCAGTTTTCGGCACACTAAGCCCTGTTCTATCGGCCGCATGGATAGCGCCACCATTGGCATAAGCGCGCTGTGTTGCGGGCCGGTTTTCAATCGACTCCTGCCAAGCCTTCACATGGGGGTAGCACTCAATATCAACCGACAAATCCGGGTGTTTAATAATCCACGGATAGCAGGCCATATCAGCAATGGAATATTCACCGGCGATAAAATCTCTATTTTTTAGGTGCTGATTGAGTACGCCAAAGAGACGCTTTGTTTCTTTGACATAGCGCTCAATGGCATAGGGTATTTTTTCATTCGGTGATGCAGAAAAATGAAAATTCTGGCCGAGCATTGGGCCGAGGCCACCCATTTGCCAAAATAGCCACTGCAACACCTCAGCCCGGCCAGTACTATCAGCAGGATAAAATCGCCCTGTTTTCTCAGCCAAATACAGTAAAATTGCACCCGATTCAAAAATTGAAATTGGCTGCGCTTCTTCATGTTGATAAGCGGCCCACGGTCCCGATAGTGGGTCGTTATCAACAATGGCGGGGATACGCTGATTGGGCGATACCCTTGAAAAACACTCATCGAATTGCTCACCCCGATAAATATTGACGGGGATTAGCCGGTAAGGTAATTGCGCCTCTTCAAGAAAGAGTAGTGATTTATAAGCATTGGGCGTTGTCCAAAAATATAAATCGATCATATCTATCTCCTTATTATTTATGATGAAAATAACTAGAGGTTCAATTTTTTGCTATTGCTTGAAAGCCTCACTAATGGCAATGGTCGAATACCTTGAATCATCACCTCATCGCCGATGGCAAACTCGTGGTTTGGGGATCTCAAATCAACGAGCTCGCCATCAGCCTTTCTAATCTGATAGGTATTACCACTGGCATCATTTGCTTCCTGTATTTCTCCACCAGCCCATGCACCTGCAAGCCCGCCAACAATTGCACCCACGGGGCCACCGGCCGCGCCACCCATTAAAAATGCAGACCAGCCACCGAGCGTCTTGCCGACAGTTTTATCGGCACTTTGACCGACAACCTGGTCAGCCATAACGATTGAAGAGGCGGCTAGAGGTAACACCGCAGCCAACAAAATAATTTTATTCTTTAACATGACGTTCTCCTTAAAATTCAATATTTAGTGATAGGGCCATTCTATTTGCAGCCCTATGACTAGAGGTTTAGCAGAATGCATGCCATGTTTTATTTATATAAATATCAGTGACTTACAAATTACCGCAGAAACAATGCTAGCCAACTCATGAAATATCAGGAATCATTAACGAAATTTCGTACCACCAGAACACCTGACAAAAAGGGATTTAACATGTCACCGAGCAACAAAAAATCCTCCGCCACAAAGCCAAGTGGCACCAAATCCCACAGCCATTCATTGGTGCGACAAGAGCTAGAGCTCATTCTTCAAGCTGCAGGTGATGGCATTTACGGTATTGATTGCCAGGGCATAGGCACCTTCGCCAACCGTGCATCGGCAGAAATTCTTGGCTGGAAGGAAGAGGAAGTTATCGGGCATGCGGTTCACGCACTACATCATCACAGTCGCCCCGACGGTACCCCCTACCCTAAAGAGGAATGCCCTATCTATGCCGCCTTTAGTGATGGCCGTGTGCACCGGAGGGATGATGAAATATTCTGGAAAGCAGACGGCACTTGTATACCTGTCGAATACACCAGCACACCCATTTACGATCAGGGAAAACTCAGTGGTGCCGTTGTTGTTTTTAAAGACATCAGTGAGCGCAAGCGCAATGAGGAGGCTCTGCAAACTGCGCACGTAGAACTAGCCCGTATGAAGGAACGACTGGAAGAAGAGAATGCTTATCTACAGGAAGCATTTAGCGCGCAGCATAACTTCAAAGAAATTATCGGTAATAGCTGTGCCATTAACCAGGTACTCACCCAGGTGGAACTCGTCGCTCCCACCTACGCCAACGTACTTATTAACGGTGAATCCGGCACCGGCAAAGAACTTATTGCGCGGGCAATTCACCAGCGCAGTGACCGCAGCAAGCGCCCACTGATCAAGGTCAACTGTGCCGCCATCCCTCATGAATTATTTGAAAGCGAATTTTTTGGTCATCAGAAAGGTGCCTTTACAGGCGCCATAAAAGAACGTATTGGGCGCTTTGAGTTAGCCGATGGCGGCACCATTTTTCTCGACGAAGTCGGAGAAATACCCCTTGATTTACAGAGTAAACTGCTACGCGTATTACAGGAAGGCCAGCTCGAACGAGTGGGTGATTCACAAACTCGCACGGTCGACGTACGCATTATTGCGGCCACTAACCGGGATCTAAAAGTGGAAGTCGAAGATAAAAGATTTCGTGAAGACCTTTATTTTCGGCTCAATGTTTTCCCCATTGAAGCCCTACCCCTGCGCAAACGACGTGATGATATCCCCCTTCTAGCCCAGCATTTCATCACCCTTATAAGCCGCAAGCTAAACCGGCCCGAACCGAAATTAAGCCGCGCTAATGTTAAGCAGCTACAAGCGTATAATTGGCCAGGTAATATACGTGAACTTCAAAACATCATCGAGCGAGCTATTATTATTTGTCAAAACAACAAGCTGAGTTTTGACTTACCCAATAATGAAAGCGACGCCGCCATAAAACAGCCCAGCCCTGCACTAAAGAATAATAAACACGCCATCAGTGAAGCGGGCTCCGAGTCTCGTCTTTACAGTGAGAATGAACGCCTGGAGCGGGATAGACACAATATTCAGTTAGCCCTAAGCGCCTGTCAGGGAAAAATATCAGGGCAGAATGGTGCGGCGCAGTTGCTTGGTATCAAGCCGACGACGCTCACCTCACGGATCAAAAAACTCGGTATAGATAATATATAGAACGCTTGGCTAAACGCACAACGAAGGAAAAACTTTAAAGACTCGCACTTCGCGATGTGCCCTTTTAGAGGGGATTCACAATCGAGCCTTAAGGGATTTATTGCTGTAAATACTTGCCAAGGAAGGCATAGAAAAAATGGTGGGCCGTCCGGGATTCGAACCCAGGACCAATTGGTTAAAAGCCACTCGCTCAACTCAGCTTAACATATTGTTTTTAAAGTAGTTACATGGATATTCTTCCCCACATTTAGGGAATTTCCAATAGAATTTACTTGTTGATTTTATTAGTTTTTTTCAGTTTTAACTGGTTATTGTGGGGAAGAATATCTGCTTGATAATCCTCCATTTGCTATCGAAGTTAAATGTAGAGGTTATGCAGCCATTAATTGCATTACTTCCGATCTAAACTGACAGCTATCAACGAAAAACGGGTGACGGGTGACGGGTGACGGGTGACGGGTGACGGGTGACGGGTGACGGGTGACGGGTGACGGGTGACGG
>QNFO01000177.1 GCA_003646355.1 Gammaproteobacteria bacterium | reverse complement strand
TGTCGTCGTGATTGGGCGAGAGCTTTTGATTGCCGGCCACTAGATTACTTTCCACCATAATGCCGACGATGGAGCGATTGCCCTCGACGATTTGGCTGGTGATGTTTTCCATTACCAGTACCTGTAATTCATGGTTTTTGTTGGAGTTGGCGTGGCTGCAGTCGACCATAATATTGGCTGCTATGCCGGCTTTCTCTAATGCTTGTTCGCAAAGAGAAACACTGACCGAATCGTAATTGGGCTTGTCATCACCGCCGCGCAAAACAATGTGAGAATAGGGGTTGCCGTTAGTTTTGATAATGGCGACGCTGCCCTCAGAATTAATACCGAGAAAGCGATGGGGATTGGCCACTGATTTTAGGGCGTTTGTCGCCACGGTTAAGCTGCCGTCAGTACCATTTTTAAAGCCGACAGCAGAGCTTAGACCGCTGGCCATTTCCCGGTGGGTTTGGGATTCAGTGGTACGTGCACCAATGGCCGACCAGCTGATTAAGTCCTGTAAATACTGAGGTGAAATAGGATCGAGTGCTTCGGTCGCAGTGGGCAGCCCCAATTCGGAAATATCCATTAATAGCTGGCGACCAATGTGCAAGCCATCGGATATTTTGAAAGAGTCATTCAGAAAGGGGTCGTTGATCAGCCCTTTCCAGCCGACAGTGGTGCGTGGCTTTTCAAAATAAACCCGCATCACAATCATCAGGGTATCGCCGACTTTATCGGCCAGCATTTTTAAACGCTTGGCGTAATCTTTGGCGGCATCGACATCGTGAATGGAGCAGGGGCCGATAACAACAAACAGGCGATGATCCTTGTGGTCGAGAATAGCCTCGATACTTTTACGGCCCTGAGAAATTGTCTGCGCCGCGGCTTCGCTGAGGGCGACATCAGTTTTTAATTGATTGGGCGTCAGCAGAACTTCCTGTGACTGAATATTAAGATTTTCGAGTGTGCGCTGGACCATAACGTTACGACCTGAATGATCTGATTTATTAAAAATGGGCCGTCATTCTACTGCAAAAATGGTGGCAATGGGATGAAAAGCGCCAACTTGAAACGGATACTATTGATCAATAACAATCTCGAGGTGAGATAACAGCGGAAAGTACAGTGCGGCTTTGAGCTTGTGTGTATTTTTAAGGGGTTGTTCGTCGCTGTTTTTATGTGGCTGGCCCTGCTGCAATAGCGCTAGCGTTAGTGCGTAGCGTGCCAGCTGAGGCTGATAGGCTTGGCGCTGCTGACGGAGGAAGTCGTCTAGCGCCTGGCCTTCTGCTGGCATTGCTGTTTTGTAGTCAACAATCCACTGGGTGTCATCAATAATAAAACAACGGTCGATAATAGCGCTGCCAATATGGCCCTTGTCATCGAGATAGTTGAGGGCAAATTCACAATAGCTTTGCGGATGCTGACGATCAAAGATCCAGTGCTGAGCCTTATCGGCAAGGCATTTTTCGAGTGCGCTATTGAGTGTCTCCAGCGCTTGTTCGGCATCGATAATACCCGCCTCTTTAATCTGTATAGCCCAGCTCATTTGCTGCTTGCTGATACGCGCGGCATCCCAGGTGTCGACACCTTCAATAACCAGTAGACGTAGTGTGCGGTGGAGCAGGGTGCCAATTTTTCGCGGGTCACTGGCTCCGGGCAGACTGATGGCGGGCGGCTTATTCTCTGCCATTGCTGTGTTTGTCTTGGCGTCACGAGCCTTATCGACAAAAGGGCTAGACCAGTCAGGTGGCAGTCGAAAACTGTAACTCTCGCTGCTCGTCGCGTTTTCTATCGTCTCATCAGGCTGTTCGACGTTTTCCACAGCGGAAGGCGGATGCAGGGTAACGGCACAATTGTCGAAGGCCTGAGGTTGTTCATCTTCTTCGCCAACGACGACATGCTTTTCCAGTACCGGCCATGCGGAGGCCAGTAAACTACCGGCAGCAGGATTTTTCAGCGGCTGGCGAAATAGCAGGTGCAGCCGTTGAATGGCACGGGTGCAGGCGACGTAGAGTACGCGGGTGTTTTCAAGGCGGGATTTAATGTTCTCTTCCCGTTTTAGGTGAGTATAGAGGGCGTCATCACCAGCGCCGAGTTTTTGCGGAGGTGAGAGTAAAAGCTGATTGCTGCCGTCTTTATTGACGCGTTCGCGCCACAGCAGTAATTCGTGACTGTTGTTTGCACCACGGCGGTCGAGGCCGGGAATAATCACCGTGTCGAACTCCAGCCCCTTTGATTTATGGATGGTCATAATTTGCAGAGGGGGGGATTGGCTAGCACAGTCTTCTGTAGCCTCATCAAGTAAAGGCTCTGCATAGAGCTGGTCAACGGCGTGTTGAAAGCTGGGCCAGTCGTCAATAGTGACTGCGCCCCGGGTGTGGCTTTCGAGCAGGCCAAAATATTGCTGGCACTGGTGGCGGGCGATCTGCGCTTCTGCGTCATTTGTAGCGAGTGCTGCGGGGCCGCCGAGGGCCAGCCAGGTGCCTTCAATCCAGGTGCGCAAGGGTTTGCGATAGCGCTGTTGCCAGGCGCTGGCGATAACCCCGGCCACTCGACGGATAATTTTTTCGCCCTCTGCCGATAGTCTTAACGCTTGTTCAGTGCCAATTTCTCGGTGGTTTAATAATTGTAAAAGCAACACAGGGTACTGGGCTTTTTCGGGTATGGGGTTGCTACTGATCGGCGCGGTGGCAATGGTCAATAAGTCGGCCAAATCGAGCCCGCACCAGGGTGCGCGGAGAACAGCCAGCCAGGCGATGCGATCGGCCGGGTTGAGCAGGGCGCGGGTCAGCGATACCAGATCAATAACCGGCATGGCAGAAGCCAGTGGGTCAATGTCACGAGCTTGCCACGGCAGTTGGTGGGCGCGTAGGGCTGGCAATATTTCCCGCAAGTGGGCGCGCCCTCGCACCAGAATGGCAATACTGGCCTCAGGGTTTTGCTGTCGTGTTTGCAGGGCGCGCTGGGCGACCAGTTCGGCCTCTAAAATAGCGTGGTTTTCGTCTTCATTGCTAAGCACGTCAATAGTCACAGCCGGGTCGCTTAAAGCGGGCTTGAAGCCATCGGAGTGGCCGTAGGGCACGGCACCACGCCCGCTATCCATTACCGGGGGGAAGGCCTCGGCAAACACCGCGTTCACCCAGTGAATAATATTGGCTTGTGAGCGAAAGTTAACGCTGAGGTCGAGGGCTTGTAGTTGCAGATTACTGATGGGGTGTTTGCGGGCGTCGAGAAACAGGCCAACGTTGGCATTGCGAAAGCTGTACAGCGATTGCATGCCATCGCCGACAATAAATAGAGTACGGCCATCGTCATTTTGCCAGCCGCTGGTGAGTAGGCGCAGCAGGCGAAACTGTACTGAGGAGGTGTCCTGAAATTCATCGATCAAAATATGATTAATCTGCGCGTCGAGGCGTAGAGTGAGATCGGTAGGCTCGTCTTCGCTACCCAGTGCGTCTAATGCATTGAGAGTGATTTCAGAAAAGTCACTGGCGCGTTGCTGCTGAAAAATCAGTTTTAATTCGGCGACCAAACGGGGCAGTAAATTGGTCAGGGCTTCGAGCACTTGCCATTGGGCGGCGTCGTAGTGGGCGGGGGGCAGGGCGCGGATATCTCGCAGCGTATCGAGCAGGCCCGCTTGCTCTTTGGCCCAGTCGCGCAGCTCGGCCCATTCTGTTTTGCGCTGGGCGGCAAAGTCGGGTTGCTGTGAGTCTTTTTTGGTGGGAAAGCCCGACGCTTTATTAATGGTTTTACGCCAGTCGTCATCCTTTTTTAGTAGCAGTTCGACAATGCCGCGCCAGGCGGGCAAGTGATTGCTGTGACTTTCAGGTAGGCCCGCAAGGCCCAGGCAAGGATTGTTGCCCTCCGGCAGGTGCATGGCAGCGTAGTCGGCCAGTTGGGCGAGGTCACTGGCGCGGGGGGCGAGTTGCTGGGTGGCCAATTGCAGGGTTTCGTCGATCAATCCCTGAAGGGCCTGCTCCAGCAGTTCGCGTTTATTATCTGGGGAAAAAATGACGCCCAGCCATTGTTCGCGCCGGCTGAGCAGGCGCAGTAATAAACCTTCGAGGCGAGGCAGGTCGTTATCGAAATGAATCAGCAGGGTTTCAAGGGCCTGACCCGTTGCGCCGGGTTTTTCCAGCTCGGCGCTGACCTGTTGTACGGCCAGACGATAGGCAGTTTGCGGATTGTCGCTGGGTTCGGGCAATTGGCCGATGCCGAGATCGACAGCTAACTGGCTGGCGAGATGGCGACAAAAACTGTCGATGGTCAAAATA
>QNFO01000176.1 GCA_003646355.1 Gammaproteobacteria bacterium | reverse complement strand
GGCCGGAGCGCAAGCTGCTATCAGCTTGCGCAAAGAGGGCTTTAGCGGCGCCATCACTCTTGTGTGTGAGGAGCCGGTGCTACCCTACCAACGCCCCCCGCTGTCAAAAACCTATCTCGCCGGTGAATTGGCCAAAGAGCGTTTATTGATTAAACCCGCTGCTTTCTATGAAAAAGCCAATATTGATCTACTCATTGGTGTGCGGGTTAAGGCCATCGACACCGAGCAACAAGTGCTCAGCCTCGACAATCAACAAAGCCTGCCCTACAGCCACCTTGTTTTCGCCACGGGGGGACGCGTGCGCCCTCTGCATTGTCCGGGTATCGAGCATCACCACGTGCACTATTTACGTACCCTGGCCGATGTCGATGCCATGCACGATAAATTCAAACCCGGCAAGCGTCTGGTCATCATCGGTGGTGGCTACGTCGGACTCGAAACGGCGGCAGTGGCGGTGAAACACGGACTTGAAGTCACGGTGCTAGTGGCCCGGCCAACGGCACTGGGGCGGGTCACCAGCAAGGTTGTCGGCCAATTTTTTGAAGAGGTGCACCGCTCAGCAGGTGTCAATTTACAGTCAAATACCGATGTCGAATGTCTCGAGGGCGACGACGAAGAAGTAGTGCTGACCACACGGGGTGCTCTACTCTCCGCCGATCTGGTGGTCGTGGGCATCGGCCTGCTGCCCAATGTTGAACTTGCCGAAAGTGTCGGCATCCTCTGTGAAGATGGTATTAATACCGACCCATTCGGCCGCACTTCCATCGCCAATATCTATGCCGCAGGCGATTGCGCCAACCACCCCAACGCCATTTACAAACGCCGTATGCGCCTACAGTCGGTGCAAAATGCCATCGACCAGGCGAAAACAGTAGCGGCGAGTATTTGCGGAAAAAATAAACCCTACACCCAGATACCCTGGTTTTGGTCCGATCAATACGAACTAAAACTACAGACTGCGGGCGTCAACACCGGCTATGACGAAATCGTGCTGCGTGGCGATCCAGCGACCCGCTCGTTTGCCGCCTTTTATTTGCGTGCCGGGCGGCTACTGGCCGTCGACGCCATCAATCGCCCCGCCGAATTTGTTGCCGCACGCAACATCATTAGCAAACACCTGACCGTATCCGCCGCGCGCCTGAGCGACGAAAGCATCGCCGCCAAAGCCCTGGCAGAACCCCAGGAAGCAACGAACCCGACCAATGGCCCCACCCCGTAGCGAGGAAGAGAGCAATGATTAAAGTGACCTATATCGATCATGCCGGCACAGCACGTGAAGTTGACGTTGAGGAAGGCGTTGATTTAATGGATATTGCCGTCGACAACCTGATACCCGGCATCGATGGCGACTGTGGTGGCGTCGCCGCCTGTGCCACCTGCCATGTCCACGTCGACCCCGCCTGGCAGGACAAGTTGCCACCGATGGGTGAAGAAGAGGACGCCATGCTGGAGCTGGCCGACGACCGCAACGAGAGCTCCCGTCTCGCCTGTCAATTGAAAGCCAGCCCAGAATTAGACGGTCTGGTATTACACACCCCTGTCGGACAGCACTGAAAACGGCGGCTAAAAATAGTACAAATTGCCGCTAGGCCTGATACCTACCGGCCTATCTCAGCAGGTTATTAAGTGGCTGGTATACCGTCGTTTAAATTTGGTAGCAGTGAAGCTGACAGTTTACTCAGCAAAAAACACAAGAGCCACACACCTGTATCACCAGCTGAAATTAGCGACAATCTCCATCGCCAGATTCTTTGTTTTTCCAGCTTTTGCGCCTTTCTTTTAAGCCGATGCGCTCCTGTATCTGCACCCGACGCTCACGAAAGCGTAAACGCTGACGACGCATCAGTTCTCGCGCATGAAAAACTGTCGCCACATTGTAGTGATTTTTATTCAGGGTAAAGGTGATAAATACTTCTTCTAAGGCCACCCAAATATGGAAAAAAATCACACCCCGAAAAAACGTGGAGGTATCCAGTAACACCAGTGAGTAATAAGCGGGGGCCATCAATACCGCCGCGAGTTTTGCCGACCAGGTGTGGTAACGAGGCAGTTCGTGAAATTTCAGAAGACCGCTTAGGGTAGGCACTAAATACGTAAAAAAGCCGAGTACAAAAAACCATTTTTGCTGCTGAAAAATACTCGGCCACAACAAAAATAAGCCCAGCAGCATTGCGCTGTAAGTGAACAAATCACCCCAGCTGTCGAGCCGTGCACCCAGCTCACTGGTTTGATTCCAGCGCCGCGCTAAATAACCGTCAAGCCCATCGGTGAGTAATGAGCCCGCCAATAAAATGAGAAAGGCATTCCCGTGGCCGTAATAGGCCAGGTAGAGCAGCACCGGCACTAATACCAGCCGGGAGGCACTCAGACAATTGGGGATATTTAAAATCGAATTAGCCATAACTCTTTAGGAATTAATGTGAGGGGCTTTAGCCCTTATTGTTCTGCTGCCTTTGTCTCACCACTTCAAATAAGCACACGCCTGCCGCGACAGAAACATTCAAACTACTGACTGTGCCGGCCATTGGCAGCTTGACCAAACTGTCGCAGGTCTCTTTCGTTAAGCGACGCAAGCCCTTGCCCTCGGCACCCATCACCAGCGCTACCGCTATGGTGAAATCTGTTTGATAAACACCCGCTTGCGCATCACCATCGGTGCCGATAATCCACAAGCCCTCCTGTTTAAGCTTATTGAGCGTTCGCGACAGATTAGTCACCACAACTAACGGCACGGAGTCAGCCGCACCCGATGCCACTTTGCGCACCACCGGAGTAATACCCACAGAGCGGTCTTTGGTAGTGACGATAGCATGAACACCAGCGGCATCGGCCGTGCGCAGACAGGCGCCCAGATTATGAGGATCGGTGACTTCATCGAGCACCAGTAGCAGTGCAGGCTCTTGTAGATCGCCAAGAAGGTTCAGCAGGAAGGCTTCGTCTTGTACCACCCCGGCTGTACAGAGTGCAGCCACACCTTGATGGTTAAGCTCTTCACCCTCAGCGGCATCATCGACGAGCAGAGCGTCGAGTTCTTTGCGCGTCGCCCACAACCAGGGTATGTCCTCCCGGTCGGCCAGGGCCTGTATTTTTTGCTGACGCTGATCTTTGCGGCCCCGTTGCAGGCGCAACTCTTTAACCCGTTCGGCATCGGTTTTTAACAGGGCCTGCACCGCGTGAAAACCATAGACCCACTGCAACCCACTTGAACCACTCACAAGCAACTACTCATAACAAAGCACTCATTCCCAATAGGCCCGACAGCAGCTTGCCATCGAACAGGGGCGCTAGTTTACCGGTTCTGCCCAGCGGTAGCGAAATACTCCGAGCTATGCAGCCTATTTATAACAGACTTTGACTCAGCAGCAGGAAGCGCCCACTTCCTAGACCGGATTGGGCACCGGGATACGAGCAACATAGTCAGACATCAAACTGCCCAAATACAAATGGCCCTCGTGCTCGAGCACGCTGGTGACCATGCCGATGGAGTTGTCTTTGGCGTCCATAAAGTGCGTGATATTACCGTCCATATCGACACCCACCAGCAAACCAAAGGTCGGTAAATTGAGGCCGTTAAAGAACTCCGGCACTAGCGCCAGAAAACGCGGCAGGCGCATCATCAGCTTCTTTTTAAAGGGTTGGGAGGCCAATGCTTCGAGCCGTGGAAAGCGCGGATAGGCCAATGCCACCCAGTAAGTATCTTTGCCATTGAAGGTAATATTGTCCGGCCCACCGGGCAGGCTTGGCACAAAGGGCTCACTTTGCCCGGCCTTCGGCCCCTTTAACCATAGTCGGGTAACGCAAAAGCCGAGGGTTTGATTGACCAGTACATAGTCGCCATCGGGGCCAATCGCCACACCGTTGGCCAGGTGCAAATTATCGAGCACTACGCTGCTGCTCTTTGTGGCGGGGTCGTAGCAGATCAACTCACCGAGAGGGTTGTCCTCCATCATCGCGTAGTCGGCCTGGGCCATGGTGTATTTACTGGAAATGTCACTGAAATAAATTTTTCCGTCAGGGGCGATATCGAGATCATCCGCGACATTGTAGAGGCGGCCATCCACCTCATCACTGAGCACGCTAACTTCACCCTCAGGCGTGACACAAACCAGGCCTTTGTCAGCATCGCAAATAATTAAATTTCCCGCTGCGTCAAACTTCATACCTAGGGGATGGCCACCAGTATTGGCCAGCACCTCGGGATCAGCCGAACCATCAATGGGCGCACGCACCACATTGCCATCGCTTAAACCGGTGTAAAGAT